>DAOVRD010000325.1 GCA_030628375.1 Planctomycetota bacterium | reverse complement strand
TGGCCCTGGGGCCGGCCATCGTCCGCCTGCAGGCTGAGGAGGCCCTGCGGGACGCACTGGCCGAGGTGCGGCGGCGGCACGCGGAGATATCCGCTCTGCTGGACGCCGCGCGGGCGGTGCTGGAGTCTCGGGAATTCGCCTCGGCGGCGCGTTCCATATTCGACACGTGCAAGGAGTTGACCGGCGCCACGGCGGGTTACGTTGCGCTGTTGACTCCGGACGGGACCGGGAACGAGGTCCTGTTCCTCGATGCCGGCGGGCTGCCTTGCGCCGTGGACCCGTCGCTGCCTATGCCCATTCGAGGGCTGCGCGGCGAAGCCTACAGGACCGGCAAGCCGACCTATGACAACGAGTTCGCTACCAGTGAGTGGACGAAGTACCTCCCCGAGGGACACGTGACGCTTCAGAACGCTCTGTTCGCCCCCTTGGTGGTCGAGGGCAAGACGGTCGGCCTGATGGGTCTTGCCAACAAGCCCGGGGGATTCACCGACAACGACGCCCGGATGGCTGCGGCCTTCGCCGAGATAGCATTGGTCGCGCTTCTGAACAGCCGCACGCTCGAGGCGCTTCGGGAGAGTGAGGAGAACTTCAGGCGCACCTTCGACCAGTCGCCCATCGGCGCTGCTATCGTATCCCTGGACCAGCGTTTTGTGCGGGTCAACGCCGAGCTGTGCCGCATCACGGGGTATTCGGCGGAGGAGCTGACCTCCCTCGAGTTCGCGGCCATCACGCACCCCGACGACCGGGAGGCCGACGCGGAGCAGGTGCAGCGCCTCCAGGCCGGGGAGACCGACCAGTACCAGGTGGACCAGCGCTGCATCCGCAAGGACGGCCGCGTCGTCTGGATTCGTCTCTCGGTGCGCCTGCTTCGGGAGGCCGGCGGCCGGCCCCTCCATTTCCTGCCCATGATGGAGGACATCACCCAGCGCATGCGGATGGAGCGCGCGCTGCGCAAGACGCGCGACCGGCTCGAACAGCGCGTGCAGGACAGGACCGCCGAACTGACCGGCGCGAACCGGGCGCTGCTGGCTCAGATTGCCGAGCGCAAACGGATCGAGCAGGAGCTGCTCAGCTACCAACGGCAACTGCGGTCCCTGGCTTCCGAACGGCTGCTGGCCGAAGAGCGCGAGCGGCGCCGCATCGCCGCTGACCTGCACGACCGCATCGGGCAGACCCTGGCCGTCTCGAAGATCAAGCTCGGGCAACTGTTGAAGTCCGCCTCGGCAGGCGACCTGACCCAGTCGCTCAGTGAAGTGCGCGAGCTGATAGACCAGACGGTCCGCGACACGCGGTCGTTGACCTTCGACCTCAGCCCGCCGGTCCTGTATGAGCTCGGCCTCGAGGCGGCAATCGAGTGGTTTGGCGAGCAGTTGCAGGAGCAGTACGGCATAGAGATAGTCCTGGAGGACGGCACAGAGCCGCTCCGGCTCAGCGACGACACGGGCGGGATCCTGTTCCGCGCCGTGCGGGAGCTGCTCTTGAACGTGGTCAAACACGCCGGCGCCCACAGGGCCAGGGTGGCCGTGCGGGCAGCCGGAGACGAGGTCCGCATCACCATCGAGGATGACGGGGTCGGATTTGACGTGGCGGAGGCCCAGGCCCGTGGGCGTGAGACGGTCGCCTTCGGCCTGTTCAACATCCGCGAGCTGCTCGACCACCTGGGTGGGCGTCTCGATATCGAATCCGAGCCCGGCAAGGGAACTTGCGCTACCCTTGTGGCGCCGATGGGGCGCCACTGAGTGGCGCCTATGGGGCGCCACTGACGGAGCCGGAAAGGGGACTCATCATGAGCATACGGATCGTCCTGGCCGATGACCACCAGATCGTGCGGGACGGGTTGCGCAGCCTGCTGGAGAGCCAACCCGACATGGAAGTGGTCGCCGAGGCGGACAACGGACGAACGACCGTGCAACTGGCCCGGGAACTGAGGCCCGACGTGGTGGTCATGGACGTGGGCATGCCCGAGCTGAACGGCATCGAAGCCACTCGCCAGATCACGGGCGCCCTCCCCGGTGTGAAGGTGATCGCGCTGTCCATGCACTCCGACAGGAGGTACGTGGAGGGGATGCTGGCGGCAGGGGCGTCCGGCTACATCCTCAAGGACTCGGCCTTTGAGGAACTGGCCGGCGCCATTGCCACGGTCGTGGCCGGGCGGACCTACCTCTGCCCCACCGCTGCGGACATCGTTGTGGACAGCTTCGTGCGTCGGCGTCCTGGGCGGGTCGCCTCGGAGCGGCGCGCCCTTACACCAAGGGAGCGCGAGGTGCTTCAACTGCTGGCCGAGGGCAAGGCGACCAAGCAGATCGCCTCCCGCCTCGGCGTCAGCGTGAAGACCATCGAAACGCACCGCAGCCGGATCATGCACAAACTGGACATCCGCAGCGTCGCCGAGCTGACCAAATACGCCATCCGCGAAGGGCTGACCTCGCTGGAAGGCTGAGCAGCCTTCTCCACCCCACGGGCCGACCTCTCCTCCCCGCCGACTCCCACTCAGGTATTTCGAAGCGCGGAGTAGGGACTTCCCCGATTGTGCGATCTCCCCAGGCAGTGTACGCTGTAGCTTCTATCTGTTGCGGTAGAGGCCGGACCTGCCGGTGCCAACGGCATGAGGCACCGGCCGGCGAGAACCTGATCGCGTGGGAGCGTCGGAAGCCGGGGTGGACCGGCTCAATGACAACCACTTGGGGTAGAGGCTTCCCCGGGAGGGGGACGGCGGGAGAGCTCTGAGACAACGGCGAGGTGGACGGTTGCCTGGCAGACGCGGCAAGCGGGGCAAGACGGAAACAGAAGCTGCTGCGCAGGGCCTCAGAGCTGCAATCCCGCCAATACGTGCCGGGGAGGCCTCACTTACCTTCCGAGACCTGGCCTTCGCGATGTGCAGGGGGTAGGCCGGGGCTTTCGATCTTTGCCATCGCACACGGCGCGCGCACGTACGGCGGGCCGCAAAGGGGGAACCGAAGTTGGAGCGAGAGGACGCCCCCTGGGGGATCCTGGACGAACTGGCCGGCAGGATACAGTCCCGGTGCGAAGAGGCCGATCGCACGGGCGACCAGGTGGGAGCGGCGCGCTGGCGTGCCATGGCCGCCGTGGTCGAGACCAAACTGATACCCCTTGCCTGTCCGGACGCAGTCACCGTTGCCGGCGACGCCGCCCGCGCCGCCTGTGAAGGCCAGGCCGAACCGGACTGGTACGCCGCCGCGTATGCCCAGCGCGGGTGGTCGCACGATGGGCGGGCCCAGTTGAACCTGGCCATCCGCCTGCTCAGGTCGGCCGACCTGTGGCCCTGGAAGCACAACGGGCGCGACTGTCCGGCAGAATGAGGCCCTCCGGCTGATTGGCCTGCGCCGGCGTCATGGGCGTGGCTGGCCGCCGGCCCCGCACAGCGGGCCGCGCGTTCGTTCCCTTCCGTTCGCCACGCCGACCTTCGGCCCCTCGTCCCTGCCCGTCCGCGGCGCCTCTTGGGCGTTCAAAACGCCGGAAACCGTCCTTCTTGCCAAACGCTGCCGAGCGTGTCGTAAGCGCCCACTGGACAAGCTGTTCTGACGACCGGTCTGTTGGGCCGCTGAATGTGTTGACTTCCCTGAACGTCCGCACCGCAGCGGGGCGTCCCGTCGCTCCGCTTGACCCGGGGCCAAATGGTGAGTAACTGGATTCGTAAATCCATTGTTGTCAATGACTTAAGGAAGAACATGTCCTCTGCATCGGCCGCGCGGGCTTCGTTGGCATGCCATTTGTGTAAGGTAAGCCCTCTGGTGAAAGTATCTCTGGCGACGGAATAGGAACTCAAAACCATGTTTCGCGGTTAGTCCTCGTTGGGGACGGGCCGCGAGCGAAAGGAGGTGTTGTATGCGGGTTAAGTGGGGACTGATGGTGGCCTTTGTCGCCATCGCGCTGTGCGTCTCAGCCGGCCCGGCCGATGCGGTCGTCATCGTGTTGGACTTCGAGGGGCTGGCAGATTTTGAGCCGGTGCAGAACTTCTACAGCGGGGGGTTCGGGGGATCCGGCAGCGGTCCGGGACCCAACTTCGGGATCGGCTTCTCGGCCAATTCCCTTGCGCTCATTGACGCCGATGCCGGCGGAAGCGGCAACTTCGGCGGGGAGCCCTCGCCGGACACCGTCCTGTTCTTCCTGGGCGGGACGGCCGCCACGATGAACGTTGCTGCCGGGTTCAGCACGGGGTTTTCGTTCTTCTACACGGCCATCAACAACCCGGGGTCGGTGACGGTGTACAGTGGCCTGAACGCCACGGGGGCCGTCCTGGCGACCCTGGGGTTGCCGCTGACGCCCTACAATGGCGCTCCTGACCCGAACGGGGCTTTCAGCCCGCTGGTGCCGATCGGCGTCGCCTTCGCGGGCGTTGCCATGTCAGTTGACTTCGCCGGCGTCATCGACCAGATCGGCTTCGACGATGTCACGTTCGGCAGTCCGACGCCCAATGGCGTGATACCAGAGCCGGCGACCCTGACGCTGCTGGGGATCGGCCTGGCCGGGCTCGGCCTGAATCGGCTGCGGAGGAAGAAGCGCTAAGACGCGGCCCGTGGCCGCAGTTCACCGGCAATCAAAAGC
>DAOVRD010000387.1 GCA_030628375.1 Planctomycetota bacterium | reverse complement strand
TTACCCGGGCGTCATCGGACTCGTCCCTGGCGGGCACGATGACGTTCTGCGCTTCGGGCCGGAAAGGTTCGCTGTGGACCGTCAGCATCTCGATGGACGGGATGGCCGCCGTCACGGCGTCCACTACCTTATGGGCAACTTCATGAGCCCTGGTCACGTCTATGGATTTTCGCAGATGGATGTGCGCCATCCCGAAACGAAACGGGCCGGCCCTCCGCAACCTGAGTTGCTCCACTTTCATCACGCCGGGCACCTGCCCGGCAACTTCCGCCGCACGCCTCTCGAGTTCGGGGTCCAGACTCGCATCCAGGAGAGCGTAGATTGCGCCGCGACCGTGTTTTGAGCCGAGCCAGATGATCAACAGGGAAAGGAGAGCAGTTACAGCCAATTCCGCGCTCGGCACCCCAACGTAAGTGGCGCCGGCTCCCAGAAAAACGGCAACAGAGGTCAGGATATCCGCGCGGGACTCATCGGCGTTCGCCAGCAGGCTTTGCGAGCCGATCCGTGTCCCAACGCGTTTCTCCCACCGAAAAATGCCCAGGGAAAGGATGGCACTGAGCAGAGCCACCACGAGTACATCCACGCTGTGATGCAGAGGCCCGTGCGATTGAACGAGTCCGGAGACGCTCTGGATGAGCAGTCCGATCCCCGCCAGTAGGATTACGCCTGACACCAGCAGTGAGGCGAGTGTCTCGGCGCGATACAGGCCGAACGGAAAGCGCCTTGTAGCAGGGCGTTCGGCAAGCTTGAGGCCCACCCACGAAGCGAAAATGGCAAGCGTGTCGGCCGCAGAATGCACGGCATCCGCCGTCAGGGCCGGGGAATGCCGCAGGTAACCGACCAGGCCCTTTGCCAACACCAGGAACAGTGTCAACACCGTTGCAGCAGCGGCGACACGCTTCCCCTCGGCCAGTCTGCTGCGCAGCAGACCGGTGCCTTGGGGACGGGCTTCCGGGGGTTGATCTCTCATGCCGGCGGCCCCGTCAAACGGCTTGCAGTTGCCCCGCGTTTACACTCGCGCACGAGCACGGTGATGCGCCTCTCCAAGGACCTCTTGCACAAGAGAGAGCGGGATGCCAACGACGAGTTAGTCTCTCCCTATGCAACCGTACTGTCGTGAGTCCGGGCACCCAAAGGATAGGCAGATTTGCCTGGTGAGGTAAGCCCTGACAGCAACGCTCCCACAGATAGCCATGAAAGTTGACAGTTCCGCCACGAGACCGATCCCGTGGAGCCGCTGCCATTGACGGATGAGCCCCACCAATCCATGTGCTCCCGTTCACCCTCGGTCCCGATTCACTGGAACGGCAGATGCCTTCGGCTCACAGCTCGTGCTTCAGGATTTCTGCCAGACTCCTCAGGGCGCGGGCGGCCGCCCCAGTGCCGGCGTTGACCAGGATCTGGCCATCCTGCAACGTCTGGTTCACCTCTTCGTCGAACGGTATCTCGCCAATAACGGGAGCGTCCATCTTGCGCCCGATGGCCCGTATCCTCTCCGCTTGGTCCGGGTTCAGGTCGCACTTGTTGATGCAGATGAGGGCTCGCACGCCGAAATGCTGCGTCAGTTGAAGCACCCGAACCAGGTCGTGCACGCCGGAGACCGTCGGTTCGGTGACAATAAGGGCAAGGTGCACGCCGGCGACCGACGCTATGACCGGACAACCGGTGCCAGGAGACCCGTCGGCAACTATCCTATCTGCGCCATCCACGGCGGTCAGCTCCGCTGCGCGGTCGCGCACATGCGTGACGAGCCTTCCAGTGTTTTCTTCGGCGATCCCGAGCTTTGCGTGAGCGAAGGGGCCGCATTCGGTCTCGGAGATGTAGCACTGGCCGGTTATCGCCTCGCTAACCTCCACGGCGCCTACGGGGCAGACATACCCGCACAGGCCGCAGCCTTCACAGGCGAAGTCATCAATGCGGTAGGTGGTCGGTTTGCCTTCGTCGTCGAATCCTTCCGGTTTAATGGCATCGAAGTGACAGAGATCTGCACAGTGGCCGCAGCCCGTACACTGGTCCGGCAGGATGAGCGCCTTCCGTCCGCCAACGAAATCTTCCACCTCCTGGACGTGCGGCTTGAGCAGCAGGTGCAGATCGGCGGCGTCCACGTCGCAATCCGCCAGGACTTTGCCATCCAGCAGCGCGGCAAGAGAAGCGGTAACGATGGTCTTGCCCGTCCCGCCCTTGCCGCTGATGACAGTCATATCCCGATGCGCACCGGGAACGGCGGCTGAAGCCGCCGCCGTACGCGCCGTGGCACGCATCGGAGCTTCCGCTCGTGGTGGTGGCTGAGCCGGCCCTGCGGCGACTTCACATACCCTTGCGTAGATGTCCAGCAGAAGGGCTCGCAGCTCGGGATGCCGGTCCACCAGCAGGTCGCCGCGGGAGTAAGTTTCGGCGTATTCGCGCCTGAAGGGTATCCGCCCGATCACAGGCACGCCCACCTCGTCGGCATACTCCTGGATCAGAGCATCCGTGCCGTCGGACCGGTTGACCACGATGGCGCTCGGCACTCCCATTTCCAGGCTGAGGCCCAGGGCCAGCCTCAAGTCGTTCAGGCCAAAGGGAGTCGGTTCTGTCACCAATATGGCGACATCTGCCCCGTTGACAGCCGCCACGACGGGGCAGGCAGTTCCGGGTGCGGCATCAATAATCGTAAGGCCATCGGGAAGAGCGTGTTTCTTGACCTCTTCGACAACAGCCGGGGCCAGGGCCTCTCCGATGTTAAGCACCCCATGGCCGAAGGTGAATTCAGGACGCCGCTCATCGAGCTCCACCCGGCCGATTGAGGCACTCTTTTCGGTGATCGCGTCTTCTGGGCAGACATAGCTGCACACGCCGCACGCATGGCAGAGCTCCGGAAACATCAGAACCTTGCCCTTCACCACGGCAATCGCATTGTAAAGGCAGGCCTTGCCGCATTCGCCGCAACCGGTGCAGAGATCCTCGTGCCACACGGGCTTCAGCACCTCTACTGTTGCCGTGCGGGTGAAGCAGGGCCGGACGAAAAGATGGGCGTCAGGCTCCTCGACGTCACAGTCGAGCAAACGGACCGGCGTGTGGACCATTTCACTGCGGGCCAGCGCTGCGGCCATGTTGACCGCAAGCGTCGTTTTACCCGTGCCGCCTTTGCCGCTGGCTATGGTGATTATCATTTGCAGGTTCTTTCTGGTGATCTAATGACATATGCCAGTTCAGTGATCGCAGATGTTCTCTCCCGCTTCCAGGACGCCGTCCAGATACTCTTTGATGAGCTGTTCAGGTTCGTCAAGCGCCGCGCCTACCACCACC
>DAOVRD010000159.1 GCA_030628375.1 Planctomycetota bacterium | reverse complement strand
GCGGTCTCGTAGCGGTGGTGGCCGTCGGCGATGCACAGATTCTCACTGCGCAGCGCCGATGCGAGCCGGGCTGTTCTGTCGGGGTCGGTCACTCGCCACAGCCTGCAAGCGGTGCCGCTGCCGCTCTCGAACTCGTAGATGGGTGGGCCCGTCGGTGTCTGTTCCAGCAGGGAGTCCACGCGCGCTTCCGGATCGGAAAAGACGCCGAAGACGAGGCTGAGACTTGCCCTGCAAGCCCTGAAGAGGCGCAGCCTGTCGGCCCTCGGCCCGGCGACGGTGCGCTCATGGGGGAAGACGTGTCCTGACGAGAAGTCTTCCAGGAGCATGGCACAGATAAGGCCGCGGCGGAGGTACTTGTGCTCGTCCAGAACGAAGCTGTGTTCGCAGACGTAGACGGCCGGCTCGTCCTCCGGGACGAGAACTCCATCGCGGCGCCAGGCGGCGAAGGTCTCGCTGGCGCGGCGGTACTCCTTTGCATCGCGGGTGTCCAGCCCGTCCTTTCCAAGGATAAGCCGGATGACGTTGTGGGGATCCCTGTTGTGCAGGTCTTCCGCCGCGTCCCCGTCCAGCACGTCGAATGGCGGCGCAACGACGCGGGAGATAGACGATATCCTCGCCGGGTCATAGCGCAGCCCGTGAAATGGTGCTATCTGCATCAAGAGAAAATCCCCCTCGCGGCCCGTGCCAGGCGAGCAGCCCAAACGTGCCATCATAGAAGATGCAAGGCGCCCGTGCAACTGAACAGTCAGGGCGGGCCGCGCCCGGGACGGCCGACCTGCTCAGGAGGCACCAGAGTCCGCGGCGGCGTCGGCCTCTTCTTCGGCACGCGCAAACTGCTTGAACAGCTCCAGCGTGACGTGACCGGGAAAACGCCCGCGGCCCTGATAGTCGAACGAGTCAATCAGGCGGCTCAGGTGCCCGCGGCCCCGTGCAATGAGCCTGGAAAGATGGCCTGGGTCGGCTGCATGTTGTCTTGCCACCTGCTCCACAAGCGGGGTGTGAACGCGCATAAGGCAGTCCTTGACGGCGCCGGCCAGGGCCCGCAGCTCTTCGATCTCCTTGATGAGCCGAGACGGCACATATCTGCTGGGGTTGAGATTCTCGCGCTGTTGCGAAGCCCGGAACTTCGCGTAGTTGTACGCTCTGAACAGCAGGGCTTCCTCGGCCGCGCTCAGCGGAGAACGGCGCCACGGTGCCGCCCCCTCCCCCGAGGGACCTGCGCCGGCGGGCTCTCCGAACCTGTCAAGCACAAGAGGCAGTTCGCCGCCGAGGATGTCCGCGTCGGCGTCCTCCGCGGCGAAAGCGTCCTCGTGGCGGTAGGCGATGGGCCGGCGCAGCAGCTCCGCGGCCCTCTCCTGGTTAATCAGGCGATAGATGCTCGAACGCGACCGGACGTGACGCTCGCACAGGACCTCGACCGGGGTCCCCTGCTGGTAGTCGGCGTATATGGCCTGCCGGGACTCTCGCACGACGGGCTCGGGGCGGTCCTTGAAGATGGCCTCGCCGGGGTGGTCGTGGTCGTGGCGTTTGAGGACCAGGCGCACCGTTTCCGGCGCCCGCCCCAGTTCTGCGGCGATGCGTGCCGCCGCGGCCGTCCGGGACGGGCGTTCGCTCCGGGCGTAACGCCGGGCCAGGGCGATGATGTCCTTCTGCTCGGCGCGGGTCAGTTTTGTGAACTGCCTGGACCAGTCCAGCGCAGGAGCGTGGCGTTCCACGAAGCGGTCGAGCGCCGACTGGCGGATGCCCACCCGCTTGCGGCCGTCGGGGAAGACGTATCGGCGGGCGACCAGGCCGCGCCTGCGCCAGCGATGGACCGTGCGCACGGAGACGTTCACGGCCTTGGCGAGCCCTTCGGCCGAGTAGACCTTCTCCTCTGCGCGCGCCACCTCGTCGCGGACGGAACCGGAGAGCCTCTCCAGCGCCAGGTGCAGGTCGGGCAGCATCTCGCGGCCCGGGAAGGTGTCCAGCACGTTCTCTTTGGGGCGGAAGCCGGTGACGCGGAAGTAGATGAATTCGTAGGGGTACACGCGATCGGGGTCGAACTCCAGCAGCAGCTTCTCCAGGCGGTCGGCGTGCGCCAGGCGTACCTTGGGCGGGCTGAGCGTGAGCAGCCTGTACAGCTCGGCCATCTTGCTGAGCTTGAAGCCGGTCAACCTTGTCCTCGGGAGCCAGTGGGTCCGGCGGAGTGGCCCATCTGTTGCGCCGTAGCTTGGAACTGCTGCCGGGCCCGGGCGACGCCGTCCGCCCTGACCTGGTCGGGCGGCAGGTCGCGGAAGCGGCTGTAGCGCACGACCAGTCGCCGCGCCCGGTCGAGCTGCTCCGCGTCGGGTTCGCCGAGCAGACACGCCAGGGGCCCCGGGCCGCTGTCCAGTTGGAGTACCAGCGCATCCTCGGGGGCGCTGGCCAGCAGGCGCACGTTGTCCTCGTGGTTGCGACCCACCAGGACGAAGGCCCTTTCGCCCAGTTCGAAGAAGCGGCCGCAGTGGGCGGCCCGTACGTTCGCGACGCTCAGGCAGCCCATGTCCCGCAACCGCAACGCGCGCCGGGCGAACTGCGGGTCCGTCAGCTTACACCCGCCGGCGGGCGTCGGGTAGTCCTCTATCCCCCACTTCGCCGCCAGCTCGATCTGTGGCTTGCGGGACCGGCCATGCAGGTCGAGCATGTCGGCGCGGTTCACCAGGCCCGCCTGTTCGGGGATTGTCGGGGGGAGCAGCTTGCCGGACAGCGGCCGGACCACCAGGCCCGGCACTCCCGCGCCCTTCTCCATTCGCCGGAAGGCGGGCAGATTCTGCGACATGGGCCGCTGACCGAGCACCTCGCCGGTGGCAATGAAATCCCCCCCGTGCGTCTGAGCAATCTCCCAGGCCTTCGAATACATCATCTGCTTGCAGTCCAGGCAGGGGTTGGCGTTCTTCCCCAGGCCGTACTGCGGGTCCCGGACAAGCCGGACCATTTCTTCCGAGATGTCGGCCCTAACAGTGTCGCCCGGCGGGCCGTAACCGCGGGCGTGGCGCGGCGGGAAGAAGACGCTCTCGAACTGCACGCATAGCACATCCAGGCCCGCCCGAAGGAGCAGCTCAGAGGCGAGCGCGCTGTCCAGGCCGCCCGAGTACAGGAGGATGGCCCTGGCCTTGTCGTTGCGTTCGGCCTCGCCCATTGGAATCTCGCGTGTGAAGAGGCCCACCGGGGAGCTGGCGGACGGAAGCAGCGCCGGGACAACTGTAGGATAACGGAGCGTGCCCCCGGTCGCAACACTGTCGAGGTGCCGGGGCCGGCGGCCGGGTTGCCCCAGCGGTCCGCCGTCTCACTGCACCTGGCCGCGCACGTGGAGGCACCACTGGCGCGCGGGGCAGGCGTCGCACGCCGGCGTGCGCGGGTGGCACGTGCGGCGCCCGTGTTCGATCATGTTCAGGTGCCCGCTGTATTTCTGGCTGTCGGGCACCAGGTCGTCGAGCAGGACGTGTGCCTTCCCCCGTCCGCAGCCGGGCGGTATGAGGCCCAGGCGCTTACTGACGCGCAGCACATGCGTGTCCACCACGAAGACGGGCCGCCCGAACCCGAAAAGCAGCACCAGGCGGGCCGTCTTCACCCCGACGCCCTTGATGGCCCTCAGCCGCCTTTCGACTTCCGGGCTGTCCAGGCCGCGGAGGAAGTCCAGAGAGTAGCCGTCCTGCTTGCCGAGCCAATCCAGGATGGCCCTGATGGCCGCGGCCTTCTGGTCTGCCAGACCTGCGCTCTTGATGGCGCGGGCGATCTGTCCGCGGGTGGCCCCGGCGAGGCTGTCCCAGTCTCCGAACCGGTCCATCAGGGAACGATAGGCCCTGCCGCTGTTCACGTCGCTGGTGTTCTGCGACAGGACGCCGCGCACCAGGACGGCGAGCGGGTCGGACGGGGCGGCGCGTTCCTTCTCGCCGTAGCGTTCGGCCAGGGCCCCGAGCACGGCCACTGCCTTGGTCCGGGGAGTGAGCTTGTGTGCGGGCCTCGCCACGGGCTACTCCTCATCGGCGCGCGCGCCGGCCTGTCCTTGCCGCGCCTTCTCGTACAAGTCGTCCCCGTGGGCGTCGTTGACAACGATGACGGGCAGGTTCTCGACGACCAGCCTCCGGACGGCCTCCGGGCCGAGTTCGGCGTAGGCGATGACGGCTGCTTCCTTTATGCACCGCGAGAGCAGCGCGCCGGCCCCGCCGATCGCCGCCAGGTACAGGGCCTCGTGCTCGACGATGGCCCGGCGGACGGCCTCGGACCGGGGGCCCTTGCCGATGGTGGCCTTAATGCCAGCCTCGTAGAGGGCGGGCGCGTGGACGTCCATGCGGGCGCTGGTGGTCGGCCCGGCGGCGCCGATGACGCGCCCTGGGGGTGCCGGCGAGGGCCCCATGTAGTAAATGACCTGGCCGGCGGGATCGAACGGCAGGGGCTCGCCGCACTCGAGCGCCGCCACCATCCGCTTGTGCGCGGCATCCCTCGCGCTGAATACAACGCCGCTGAGCAGCACCCTGTCGCCGCAGCGGACCGACATTACGTCTTCCGTGCTGAGCGGCGAGGTGAGCACGTGGCGGGCACGTCCGGCGGACGGCATCCCCTGCCCCGTTCTAGAGGAGCTTGGCCAGCGCTTCTCGCTGGTACCTTGCGGCCAGCTTGGGCGTGGCCGAGTATGGGCCGAGGGCACCAAGGACGGCGTGGATCTTCTCGATGCGCACGCCCGGGTCCGGATGGGTCTTGAAGACCTCGAAGGCCATCGGCGTGGCGGACCTTCGCGACTCTTCCATGAACGGCAGCAGCCCGCCCGGATGGTAGCCAGCGGCAAAGGCGTACCGGACGCCGGCCTCATCGGCGATCCACTCGTACCGCCTGTCGTAGCCCTCGGTCGTCAGTTTCTGGTAGGTCAGGTCAATGAACTGCCGGTACTCGCCCACGTCTTCCTTGAGCACCGCGCCGAAGTCAACCATCCGCGAGATCACCCGGTCCCGTTCCACGATCTCGATCCCGTGTTTCTGGGCCACGTGACAGATCTCGTGGCCCAGGATGCAGGCCAGTTCGCTCTCGCTGCGCAGGCGGCGCAGCAGGCCGGTTGACACGAAGACGAACCCGCCCGGTAGGGCAAGCGCGTTGGGCTTCTCGCTCTGCACCACGGCGAAGCTGTAGGGCAGCGAGGGACGCTCGCTCTGGAGCGCCACCAATTTGCCGACCCTGGCCACGTAGCGCTGGAGGTCCTCGTCCGGGTATGGCTGGCCGAACGATGCGAACGCCCGAAGCGCCAGGCTCTGTCCGATCCCTATCTCTTCGCGGACGCTTATTTCGTTGACCAGGCTCTTGGCGAGACGGGCGCCTGCCGTCCACTTGGCGCGGTCCTCCTCACCCGGGATCAGCCCGGGGTGCTGTTCCACGAGGTCGGCGGCGACATCCAGCGTTTGCTGGAACTGCTCGCACCCGGCAGCCAGGAGCACTGCCGTCAGCAGAACGGCCGCCGCGGAGAGGGCGAGTGCGGTCTCTGATCTCATCTTGCCGCCTCCTCTCCGTATTCGCCGAGTTTCCCCTCTTTCTGGAACAGCTCCAGTTCCTGGCCGGAGACCCGCCGCGCCTGCATCTGCTCGACGGCGCGAAGTGTCCACTGCGGTATCTCGCTGCTGCGCGCCGCGTAGTCCTCCGTCATGCGGGACAACCCGCGCAGCGCCCCGCCGGCCTCCTGGTCCGTCAGCAGGATGCCTTCGGTGCCGAACCCTCCTCCGAGAAGCGCCGCCACGTCCTCCGGCTTCTCCGTCGAGAGCTTGTTGAAGTAGACCCAGCCCGTGCCGCCCTTGTAGGAGACCTTGAAGTACCTCCCGACCTTGCTGGCCACCTCGACCGGTTCGCCCTGTTCGAGGGTGCCCAGGGTTGCCGCGCGCAGCGTCCGCTCCGACCGCACGGGCGCCGAGAAGCGCGCATACATCGTCTCCGCCAGCACCGGCAGGGCCGTCAGGGCCAACAGCGCCAGCAAACAGAGCAACGCATTGTGTCGCATCGTTTCCTCCCGCAACGTCCCCGAAAAACCGGAGTCCCTCACCCCTCCATTATGAAGCCGAGAGGGGGAAAGTCAAGCCGCCTCCCTCCGCTCCAGGGTCATTCATTTGTCCCCTATCGAATCAGACGGATGATCTGGTGGCGGTGGCCGGCAATACAACGGCCTTAACAGGATGTACAGGATATGCAGGATGTCGAGGGCAAACTGCGCCGGTCCCTAACTCCCCGGCTGCACGGGCCGGATTCTGGCCCCCCTCCGCCCCCAAATATCCGTAAAGGGTAGCCAGCGGCCGCTTCGAGCGGGCGTTAAGGCGCTGGCCACAGCGAAGCGGACTTCGGCCGAGTTCGGGCCAAGCCGAGTATGTAGTTGTATGCGCTATTTGTGGCCGCTGACACTGGCCAAATGGTCCACATAGCCCACGACCGCCTTTCGCAAAGGTTCTCCCTCTCTTTTTCTTTCTTTCTTTCTTTCTCTTTCTCCCTTTCTCTTTCTCTCTTTCTCTCTCTTTTTCTCTTCCTCTCTGCTGCCCCACCTTGGGCTGCTGTGAGTCGGTCGCCATCGGGAAAATGGGATACAGGCACCCTCCGCCAAGCTCCGGGATGCCAGTCCCCATTTTCGCCCGTCCCCCGCCATCGTAGGGGCACGGCGTGCCGTGCCCTCGCCGAGCGTGAAAATGGGATACAGGCACCCTCCGGGATGCCAGTCTCCATTTTCCGCCATTACAGGCGAAATCTGGACGGCAGTGTGTCCGATGAGGGCGCTCGGGGCCCCAAGAATCGCTCGAACTTTCCGCCCCGCCCAAAAAATCCCACAACGTCTTCCCCTGCGCCTGACCCATCGTCCGATCCCCCCCTGCTTGAGTAGCCTCTACGAAGAGTTATCGGAAGAATCCACCCACAATTGAATGACCCTTCCTCCGCTCCAGTGCCGCACCGTTGACGAGGCGCGCCGCCGTGCTATCATTCCCCTGCACCTGCGCTCGCGCGCGGCGCCAGGTTCCGACATTTGCAGGACAAGGTGTTATGCCTCTCCGCACGGAAAGGAGGTCGTCATGCCGGCCAACCCTACGGTTGTTTTCACCGGTTCGCGCAAGGTCGAGGTGGAGGATCGCCCGATGCCCGAGCCCGGGCCGGGCCAACTCTTGATCCGCACGCACTGCAGCCTCATAAGTACCGGCACAGAGCTGTCCGCGCTGGACGGCGAAAAGTCCTGCGGGGAAGTCTGGCGGAAGATACGCAAATACCCCAAGACGCCCGGATACGACAACGTCGGCACTGTCGTTGACGTGGGAGAAGGCGTCGAGCGCGACTGGGTAGGCAAGCGCGTGGCCAGTTGTGCCAATCACGGTGCGTACGTGACCATTTCGCTCGGACGCTGCTGGGCCATCTCGCGCGACATTGCCGATGAGGATGCGGCGTTCTGCACGCTGGCGCAGATAGCGTTGAACGGCGTTCGCCGCGGCGGGCTTACGTTCGGTGAGGCCGCCGTTGTCTACGGGCTGGGCATCATTGGACACATCACGGCGCAGTTGTGCTGGTTCGCCGGGGCCAGGCCCGTCATGGGGGTTGACCTGTCGGAGCGGCGGGTGGGGCTTCTGCCGGCGAAGCAGGGAATGGCGGGCGTGGTGGCCGGAGCGAGCGACGTGAAGGAGGTGGTCGAATCCGCCACCGGGGGGCGCATGGCCGATGTAGTGTTCGAGGTGACCGGAAACCCGGAGGTGCTCCCCAAGGAGTTGGGGGTCCTGCGCCGACAGGGCCGCTGCGTCATCCTGGCCAGTCCTCTTGCAGCGACGAAGTCCTTCGACTTCCACGACCTGTGCAACTCGCCCTCGTTCACCATAATCGGCGCGCACAACGGGTCGCATCCGGCGTGCGCAACCGGCGATAACCCCTGGACGATGGCGCGGCACGCGGAGATGTTCTTCGACCTGGTGGCGGACGACCAGCTCCAAGTTTCCCACCTTGTCAGTCACCGGGAGCCCGTCGAGAACGCCCCGGAGCTGTACGAGATGCTCATAGCCGACCGGTCCCAGGCGATGGGCGTAATACTCACCTGGCCGCAGTGACGGCAATTATGAATTCATAATTATAAATTATAAATTGGAGTTCGTGCTGGATTAACGTCGCCCGGACGCGATTGTGAAAAGGGAGTTGACATGCTGGTTCCCTCGCGTGAGAATGTGCCCCGCTACACCGTCCATGATCCGGTCCGGCCGGGATCCGCACGGTTGGCCGCGAGGGGGTGTGTGGTTCGATCTGATCGACGCGCTTCCGTTCCAGCGCGGCAGAGAGAACGCCCTTGCCATTCTTGAAGCAGTGAACGCCTTTAGCCGGTACGACAGAGAGCAGGAGGGAAGAAGATGGGCGAGAGCGCCAGGCGGGTCGTTTTCGTTGAGAAGAACGTTGTCGAAATAGAGGAGTTCGAGGTCGGGGAGCCCGGGGAGAACGAAGTGCTGATCGGGATGCAGGCGACACTCATCAGCACCGGCACCGAGCTTGCCTACCTGCAGGGCATCACCGCCCAGATCCAGGCAGGCACGCACAAGTACCCCATCGTGCCCGGCTACTCGTCCGCCGGCGAGGTTCTGGCCGTCGGCCCCGGCGTCACCGGTCTGAAGGTGGGGGATCGGGTCTGCGGCTCAGCGAAGCATGCGACGCGCATCGTGGTGCCAGCGCGCAGCGCCTTCCGCATCCCGGACGGCGTATCCTTCGAGGAATCCACGTTCTCCACCCTGAGCGCGGTGGGCATGAACGGATTGCGCCTCGCCAAGCCCGAGCTGGGCGAGGTGGTCGTCGTCATGGGCATGGGCATCGTGGGGCTGCTTGCCCTTCAGTTCGCCCGGCTGTGCGGGCCGAGCCTGCTCGTGGCCATGGACGTGAGCGCGGAGCGCCTGGCCATGATCGAGGGGATGGGGGCGGACGCGACCATCAACCCGGCCGAGACCGACGCCGCCGAATGCCTGAAGGAGCTGACCGGCGGCGAGATGGCCGACATCGTGCTAGACTCCACGGGTGCGGTGAGCGCCTTCCCGACGGCCCTGGAGCTGGGCGGCGCTCGCGGTCGTATCGTCGCCGTGGGTTCCACCCGAGGGGTCGTCCCCGAGGTGGACGTCTACACCCAGATCCACTGCAAGGGCCTCATCGTAATCGG
>DAOVRD010000041.1 GCA_030628375.1 Planctomycetota bacterium | reverse complement strand
CTGTGCCTGTCCCGTTTTTCGCTGCGATCAAGGAAAATGGGATACAGGCACCCTCCGGGATGCCAGTCCCCATTTTCCCCATTTTCTGGCATTATAGCCGATGCCCGGACGCAGTGTGTCCGATGAGGGCGCTCGGGACCTCAAAAACCGCTCGAACTGTCCGCCCTGCGCCTCACCCATCGTCCCATACCTCCTTGCTTGAGTAGCCTCTACGAGGAGTTGTCGGAGAAACCGGCCGACAGACAATTGAATGACCCTGACGGCGGCTTGACTCGGTTGCAGTTATCGCACCCATGTGGCATAATAGTAAGGTTGGGAGGATGCTGGAGTGTCGGCTTGACGGCAGGGGTCGGTCTTGCTCAGATGAGTCGTGTCCGTAGCGTGCTGGCAGGTCTTGGGAAATGGCGGCGAAAAAGGCCCTGATTTCGGATATCCACGGCAACCTCGAGGCTCTCGAGGCGGTCCTCACCTCTATCAGCGAGCAGGCAATAGATGAGGTATGGTGTCTCGGAGACATCGTGGGGTACGGCTGCGATGCCATAAGCTGCACGGACCTGGTCAGGCATAACTGCTCGCGCACCTTGATGGGCAACCATGACTGGGCCCTGCTGAACAGCCCCGTGGGGTTCAATAGCCTGGCCACCGCCATGATCTATAAGACCAAGGAGTGGATGCGAATCACCGACGAGTCCACCGAAGAGGACAAGGAGCGATGGAATTTCCTCTCCCAGTTGCCGCTCAGTGCCGAATCGGACGGAATGTTCCTGGTCCACGCCTCCCCTCGGGCTGAGTTAAGTGAGTATATCCTTCCCTCCGATGTGGCTCATGATCCCGGCAAGTTCGAGGAGATGTTCTCGATGATCGACCACCTGTGTGTGGTTGGTCATTCGCACGTTCCGTGCTGCATTACCGAAGACCTCGAGCTTTCCGGCCCGCGGGGCGGGGGTGCCGTCATAGAGCTGGACGGGCGCAAGAGGATCATCAACATCGGTTCCGTGGGCCAGCCTCGCGACGGCGACAACCGCGCTTGCTTTGTGGTCTTTGAAGACGACATCGTGCGCTACAACCGCGTCCCGTACAACTACCGCCGCACAATGGAGAAAATCCGCAAGCTTGGCGACGAGTACCAGATGCTCGGGTACCGCCTGGGTCTGGGACGCTGAGCCTGTCTGTTCTCCTCTCGCTTTCAGTCGGCGACGAAGGACCGATCCATCATGTTCGCAGTGCCGTCAATGATCCTGTGGGCCATTGCGTCGATGACGGTCCTGGGCGTGTTGTTCGGGGTGGGGCTGGTTCTGGCGGCGCGGGCGTTCCGGGTCCAGGAAGACCCTCGAATTGACGCCGTGCTGGAGGCCCTTCCCGGCCTAAACTGCGGGAGCTGCGGCTACGCGGGGTGTCGTTCGTACGCTGAGGCGGTGGTCGAGGGCGAGAAGGTCAGCCTGTGCACGGCCGCGGGACCCGACGTGACCCGGATGGTGGCGGAGCTGATGGGCGTTGAGGTGGTTGAGGGCGCTCGGCTCCGTGCCGTAGTGCATTGCAGCGGTGGCACCAGCCAGTGCGGGCAGCGCTTCGAATACGTCGGCGAGCACGACTGCCGCGCTGCGCACATCACAGCCGGCGGGCCGAAGGCGTGCGCCTACGGATGCCTCGGCCTGGGGACGTGCGCGATCGTCTGTCCCTTCGGTGCCATTGCGATGAGCGAAGAGGGGCTGCCCGTTATTGACCCGGAAAAATGCACCGCTTGCGGCATCTGCGTCCGGGTGTGCCCGCGGGACCTGATCAGCCTTCTGCCGGTGGACTGGAAGATCTACCTGGGTTGCTCGACGGGCGACAGGGGCAAGCTCGTCAAGGACATCTGTTCCGTCGGATGCATCGCGTGCGGCCTGTGCGCCAAGAAGGATCCCCACCAGGCGATCGTGATGGAAGATAACCTGCCCGTGTTGGATTACGAGAAGGCTGAGGGCGACTTCGCGACGGCGGCCGAGGTGTGCCCGATGAACTGCTTTGTTGTCGAGGGTGAACTTGTCGCCGCTTCGGTCGGAGCGCCGGGCGAGACGCAGGGGTCTGCTTGAGCCGGCGCTGTGTTGTCTGTTCTGCCCCGGCGCCAACCTGCAACGTGCGGGCTGACCACCCGGATCCCCCAACCGGTCTGGCCTGCGGGAGGCGAGAATGCGTCCGTTTCTCGTGCTGCTCTGCCCGGCTGTGATCTTGCTCATCGCGGCGACGTCCGGGGAACCAGGCACGCCAAAGGACGAGGAAGTCCAGGAACCCCGGTTCGAGCAGGAACAGCAACCGCCGATCCGTAAGATCGGCCCCCACCTCTACCGCATCGGGGCCGTCGTTGTGGATTCGAAAGGGCGGTCCGTCCGCTGCCGGGGGCGCGTCAACATGGACGAGGGGGGCCCCATCGAGCTTCTGGCTTGCCTGCCCCGCGGGAAGACGCATGAGAGCGTTTTCACCCTCGACCTGGCACCGAAGCATCTCCAGGTGGCGCTTCTGCTGCTTGGTGTGAAAAGCGGCCGCAACCCGGCCGTCGAGTATCCTGAAGACAGCGTGGAGCGGCTTCGGCCGCCCGGGGACAAGACCCTGGTGTTCGTCGAGTGGGAGGAGCCGACCGACGATTCCGAGGGCCCGAAGCTGAGACGCCGCGCCGAGGAGTTCCTCTACAACGTCCAGGCCGACACCCCGATGGCGCAGGCCACCTGGATCTTCACAGGCAGCCGCATGGTGGACGGGAAATTCGGCGCGGACCTGGACGGCACCTTGATCACCACTTACCACGATCCCCTCGCCATTCTTGAGCTTTGCGACCCGACGGTGAATGACGACATCTATTACTTCGTCAACGCGAAACGCTGCCCGCCGGTTGGCACTCCGGTGACGCTGATGATCCAGGTCGTGCCGAAGGTGGATGCCCAGAAGGAGGGAGGGGAGAGCCCGCCCGGGGAGGATGACGAATGACGGCCCGCCGCACGAGGATCTGTTCCCTGCTGACCGTTTGCCTGGTGTCGGGGCTTATGGCGTCGGGCGGCGTGACGCGCGCCGGTGAGGGGGCTGCGCCCCGGCGTGACGCCTCGCTGCTCAGGGAGAGCCAGGCGGCTTCGAGGCGGGCGCTGGCCTGCCTCAGGGACAGGCAGCGTGAGAATGGCTCCTGGAGCGACCATCCCGCCGTCACGGCTCTGGTCGTCACGGCCATGGTCGGCAGCGGACAGGAGGGCTTCGGCCCGCGCAGCGAGGCGGTGACGCGGGCCCTGCACTACGTGCGCAGATTCGTCCAGCCGGACGGGGGCATCTACGACCGCTTCTATCCTTCCTACTGCACCAGCGTATGTGTGTCGGCCCTCGCCGCGGCGGGGCTCCCGGAGGACCAGGAGCTGCTGGCGAACGGGCGAAGGTTCCTGATCCACCTGCAGGCCGACGAGAGCGAGGGTTTCACGCCCGACGACGCCCAGTACGGCGGCTGGGGCTACGAGCAGAGCCCGGCGCGCGAGGAGATGCATCGCGCCGACCTGTCCAACACGCAGTTCGCCCTCGACGCACTTCGCCGGTTGGAGGAATTGGAAAAGCGTCCCGACGCCGATATGGACGTGCCGGGATGGGTGCAGACGCCGACCGAACTCGCCTACGAAAGGGCCATCAAGTTCCTCGAGCGCTGTCAGAACTTGAAGGCGACCAACGACCAGCCGTGGGCGTCGGACGACGGCGGCTTCGTTTACCATCCCGGCCAAAGCAAGGCTGGCGCCGGCCCGGAGGGCGGCCTGAGAAGTTACGGGGGCATGACGTATGCCGGTCTGATGAGCATGGTCTACGCGCGGCTGGACAGGGATGACGTGCGCGTCCGCGCCGCCTACGAGTGGGCGTGCCGTCACTGGAGCGTGACGGAGAACCCGGGCCTCGGCCAGCAGGGGCTTTACTATTATTACCTGACCATGGCGCGTGCGCTGAACGCCTACGGCGGGGAAGCCCTCGTGGATGCCGGGGGCGTGTCGCACGACTGGCGTCGGGAACTGGTCGCGCAACTGCTCAAGGTGCAGAAAGCCGACGGCTCCTGGGTGAACGAGAACGGCCGCTGGATGGAACAGATGCCCGATCTCGTCACCGCTTACGCCTTGCTAGCCATCCAGAACGCCACCCAGCGCTGGTAAGGCTGGAAAAACGGGGACTGGCTCAAGCGGAGACGTGCCTGTCCCCGGTTTTTCCGCAATCTCGGCCGGGGGAGACCGCCGCTGGATGGGCGGAATTAAGGCATATACATACTTTATGGCTTGACGGGAACCCGGCGGCAAGGTATACTCAGCCAGGATATGAAAAGCGCGCATCCTTGGGTGTCTATCCGTGCCCATCTGTGCAGATCAGTGGCCCAATGCCGTCGCCGTTCTTGACGCCGATTGGTCCGCCTACGACCGGATCGGGAAGAAGAAGACCATCGCCACTGATTTCCACTGATGCGCACGGATTACAGACACAGCGATCTGACGGGGAAGATCATCGGGGCTGCCTATGCGGTCTACAACGCCTTGGGGTGTGGCTTCCTGGAGAAGGTCTATGAGAACGGGCTGTGTATTGAGTTGCGCAAGGGAGGCGGTGCACGAAGTTCAACTGGTTAATTACCTTAAGGCGACGGGGATTGAGGCAGGCTTGCTCATGAACTTCGGCAGGGAGATCGAGGTCAGGCGGCAGGTATTTGGTCGGTGAGAATCCGTGTTGATCCGTGTCTAAAGGTCGTTTTTGCCAGCTTCAAGCGGGGCCGGCTCAACCGTGACAAGCCATCGGCGCGCGTCCCCTTCTGAAGTGATAGGTTGATATGCGGCGGAGAAAGGCATGTCTGATAGGTATCGTGGCAGTTCTGCTGGCTTTGCCTTGGCGTAAGTTGCGGCCTTCGTAGCATTTCGGTTCGACGGAGTCCTCTAACGACGCCTCGCCCTCAGCCCCGTACCTGCCGGGGTACAAGAACCTGGGGTGAAAAGCATACATGACAACGACTCTATCAACAGGATTCACCGGATGACGGGAAACCACGAAGATCACGACGAACACGAAGAACAACCCAAAGGAATAGCCGGTCGAAGGCACCTGACCAGGCGCAGGGGGAGTTCAAGAGACAAGGCGGTGGGGTAGGTCTCGCCCTCGGTGTTGGCCTTTCCTGCAGGTGGCGCGCTGGCTGTCACTGGCCGGAGAAGAAGCGGGCGGCGTTGCGGAACATCTCGGCGATCTGTTCGTCGGTGAGGCCGGCCCCGCGTGCGATGGCCTCGGCTTCCTGGCGGCTCGGGTAGTCGCCCGGCGCGTGGCCGTCGGACCCGAAGACCAGGCCCGCCCCGTGTTGGACGGCCAGGCGCGCGACGTGGCCGTTGGTGAGGCTGTGGCCCTTGCGGCCGCTGATCTCAAGCATCACGCCTCGTTCCGCTGCGAGCGCGACGTCCTCCGGGTCAATCAGGCCGGGGTGCGCCAGCACGTCGCAGCCGGACTCGATGGCCGCGCGGTTCGTCCCCCTGGCCACCGGCTCGACGATGGTCTCGCCGTGGACGAGGACGACCTCCGCGCCGAGGTCCCTGGCGCGCACGACGAGGCCGTTGATGAGAATGGGCGGCACGTGGCTTATCTCGCAGCCCGGCAGCACTTGCAGCTCGCCGTACGCCCCTGCGACGGCCTCGCAGAACTCGGCGATGGCCTCGATCACGAACTGGAGGTTGGAGGGATCGCAGTGGTCGGTTATCGCCAGCGCCCGATAGCCGCGCTGCTGGCACCGGCGCACCAGTTCGGCGGGCACCAACGCGCCGTCGCTGAGAATGCTGTGGGTGTGCAGATCAATCATTGCTCTCTCCGAGAGTAAGAAGCTGCAAAAGAATGAACCGCAGAGATCGCGGAGCCCGCAGAGGGACTTCAAGTAACAAGGGATAAGGGGCCTGCCGCGCTCGGTGGCTGCGGACTGCGGTCGCCGACGCGCCAGCCTACTCCGCCGTAGCAACTCCGGCTGCGAAGGCCGGATAGCTTCGTCCTTTGCAGTAGCACTGCTACGGAGAGCGGGCGCTAAGGCGACGGCGCGAGCCCTTATATCAGAATCTGCCAGGTCTTACCACTGAACTGCCTCCTGAGGCCCCCGGCGAGACGCCGGGGGCTACCCATAGGGGGTAGACGGGACGAGAACCCCAGAGGGGCGCCGGGGGCTACCCATAAGGGGTAGGGGGGCGCCTCCCAGGCGCACCGCGACGTTGCCGTGGAGGGGGAGCGTTAGTGGGCTGTTCAAGCAGGAACCTTGTATTCTCGGGCCCCCCCGTTGGGAAAGGTGGCGCAGCCGCCCCCTGGGCTCCATAGCTCCGGCAGGAGCGACGGAGGCTCGGCTCGTAATGTAGCGCAGCCGCCCTCGGCTGCGGCGGATGGGAATGACCCGAACTCAGGCGGGGGCGCCTGAGCTACATAGATACGGCAGTCTGGGGCGCTCGGTTATTGAGTATTTCGGAAGCTGTTTGCTGGGCGCACCGCATTGATATCGGCGCACGCGAGAGTTATCCTATTGCGCGTCTCTTGCCAGGCGGATCCGTTCCCGCAGGCGCGTCACGGAGACGGATCATTGGCTGGCGGTCTGTTGCCGTCCCGTTGCAATGGAGGCATCATGCTGGAGCGATACATAGCCGGGTTGGTCGAAGGTGAGGACCTGTCTGAGCAGGAGGCGCACGACGCCTTGTCGGCCATCATGTCCGGCGAGGCGACCGACGCGCAGATCGCAGGTTTTCTCGTGGCGCTGCGCGTGAAGGGAGAGACGGTCGCGGAGATCACCGGCTGTGCCCGGGCCATGCGCGAGGCGGCCACGCAGATCGAGGCCGGGGATGCGGACGTGGTGGACACCTGCGGCACGGGCGGCACCGGCAAAGGCACCTTCAACATCTCCACGACGGCCGCGCTGGTTGCCGCGGGGGCGGGCGTGCCGGTAGCGAAACACGGCAACCGGGCCGCGTCGGGCCATTGGGGCAGTGCGGACGTCCTCGAGGCCCTGGGCGTGAACCTTGCTGCGGAGCCGGCCGTGGTCCAGCGGTGCATTCGCGAAGCGGGCATTGGATTCCTGTTCGCTCCGGCTCTGCACAAGGCGATGAAGTACGCGATCGGCCCGCGGCGCGAACTGGGCCTGCGAACCGTTTTCAACATCCTGGGTCCGCTGACCAATCCCGCCGGGGCCAGGCGGCAAGTGCTGGGCGTGTTTCACCAGGACCTGGTCGAGACCATGGCGCGCGTGCTGGGCAATCTTGGTGCCGTGCGGGCGATGGTGGTTCACAGCGTGGACGGTATGGACGAGATAAGCGTTTGCGACCGGACGTTCGTGGCTGAGCTGAACGGCGGTCGCGTCGAGACGCGCTACATCGCGCCGGAGGATGTCGGACTGCCTCGGAGTTCCCCGGACCAGCTCACGGTGGAGGGTCTCCAGCAGAGCGCGGCAGCCGTCCGGTCGGTTCTCGCCGGCGAGCCGGGGCCGCGGCGCGACATCGTTCTTTTCAACGCGGCCGCTGCCATATACGTGGGGGGAAAGGCCGAGTCGCTCGCGGGGGCATTGGAAGCGGCAGCCGAGTCCATTGATTCCGGGAGGGCAAAGGAGACGCTCGACCGCCTCGCGTCCGTGTCGCAGAGCGCCGCGTGACCGGCCTGTCAGGTGCCTGCGGCCCCTTCGGACTCGAGCATCTTCCGGCGCAGTTCGTTCGCTTCCGGGAATGCCTTATAGATCGCGAGGGCCCTGTCGAGCGCTTCCAGAGCTTTGTCCCGGTGATCGGTCTCGGCGTGGGCCCATGCGAGGGCGTAAAGCGCCAGGAAGTGTCGGGGCTCGGCCTCCAGCGCACGCCGGCATTCCTCCAGTGCTTCCGCGGGCCGCGATTTCGCCAGGTATATCTCTGCCTTCATGCGATGAAGGTCGGGCGGAACGTTGCTTTGCACCTTCTCGGCGTTGGTGAACGCTTCCAGGGCATCGTCGAGTTGCTGTCTTTCATGTGCGGCCAGTCCCTGTTGGAACTGGCGGATCACGGCGGCGCTGTCCGATACGCGCCAGAGCCCCACCAGGGCCTTGCGGCAGTGCGAGGAAACGCAGGCGTCCGGATCGTTCAATCCCTTGAGCAATGCTTGCCGGACTGCGTCCAGGGTGCGGGAGGGCAGTTGCAGCAGCTTTCCGTAGTCCTGGGGCTCGTGGGTGATGTGAGCCAGTTCGATAGCCGTCGTGCGGCGTTCTGTCACCTCGCCCTTCACGAGTAGGCTGGCATACCTGGCCATCAGTCCCTCGACGTCGCTCTGCGATGGCAGCGATGCGAAGTCTATCTCGACGGACTCGCCCTTATTGGTGATCTGGACGCGTGAGAGCAGCGGTCCTTGCTCCTCCGGTGGGGCTCCGTTTTCCTGCTCGCCGCCCCATCGCAGGTGAACGGCAACGAGCGCAAGGAAAACCAGCGCCACGAAGACCACGGTTCTGGGCCGCAGTTCCTCCAATGCCATCGCAAAGCGCCCCTTAACGGGTATTGCTGCACCTGAGGGCTCGCCGGCGACAAGCCTGCGCCGTCCGATGACCATTATGTCAATGGCAGGGGGGGATTTTCAAGGCTTGCGTGCCAGAAGCGAGGTCAGATTTGCTCCCGTCACGCGCTTTTCTGAGTCTGCCGGCTTGCGGAGTTAGGGGCTTTCCGGGCCCGGGGCCCTCATTTCATCCAGCCCATCTTGTCCGAGTACGCGTAGTGAAGCGTCCCCAGTGCCCGGCAGGCGACCGTTATCAGGTAGACCCAGACGGCCTGGCCGGCGAACCCACCCAAGAAGCCGCCACCCATCACTTGCGCGAGCCTGCTGCCGAGCCTCGCTCCACCCCAGCAGCAGAACGTGCAGAAGACGGCGCAGAGGGCATAGGAGCCCGGAACCCTCAACACGGCCGGGAAGGTGAACTTCGGATTGATCCCCGCGGCGCTGTCCGACGCAGCCACGGCGAGCATGTTCATGGGTATCATGAAGGACGACAGAAGCATTCCGCCAACCAGGACCCAGCCCCAGGGGGAGGATACTTCACCCGTGAAGGCGCCCACAAGTTCGTGCAGCAGGTGCGTCCCGCCGACGAACTTCGCAAGCGCCAGCGCAAGCAGGAACGGTATGCTGCTTCCGAGGAGGGCCGCCAGGAACAATCCCAGCGGACGAAACCCCGACTCGTAAATATTCTCCCACACCGGCAGAGACGGCGCCACCTCGGCATCGAAGGCTGACTCGCGGATCAGAGCGAACTCATACAGGATCAACAGGCCCAGCACCATAAAGGGAACGAGGAGCCCGACAAGGGGCAACAGGCACAGGAACGGCATGACGAAAACGGCCAGGAAGACCCATCCGAGCAGCGTCCACTTCACGCTGCCGCGCAAGGGATATCCCCACGAGTCCGCCAGGTAATAGTACCAGCTTCGTCTTGGATGACGCTCGTCGGCGGCCGCAGGCGCTTCGTCTGCCGGCTTCATGCGCTGCGCGACCGCTCCGGTCGGCGCCGCCGATGAGGCCGCGTCCTGGGCGGTCGGCTGCTGGCGCGGCGCGTCCAGTTCCAACTCATCGGGCCACTCGGAGCCGGGCGTTGCTTCTGGTGGCCGGTCCTGGCTTGCGCCCAGTTCCCGGGCCTCCAGCCGGCCCTGCGCGTCCCTGAGCAAGCGGTACGTGCGGCCGCAGTAGATGCACCTGTGCGTCGCGAGTTGGTCCAGGTCCGCGACGTTCAACTCGTGACCGCATCGGCATCTGATCTTCATGGCGTTCGCTCCCGTCCGGTATGGCAAGGCCGAGAATGTCGGCTCGCGGCTCTGCCCATAATACGCCGCAGCGGTCCGGCATATTCATGTGGGGACCGGGCACGTCCAGGCGCTCAGTGCCCGAGGCGCTCGTGCCACACCTCGAGTTGCCGCTGGACTTCCGCGGGAGCCGAAGAGCCATGGGAACGGTAGTTCTCGATGCAGTTGCGCGTTCCGAGCACTTGATACACGTCCTCTGCGATGAGGGCGCTGAAGGCCCGCAGGCGTTCCAGGTCCAGCCCCTCCAACTTGGCGCCGTCCGCAGCGGCCGCCCGCACCACCCGTCCGACGATCTCGTGGGCCTCTCGGAACGGCACGCCCTTGCCCACCAGGTAGTCGGCCAGAGCAGTGGCGTCCATGTGCCCCATCTCGCAGGCCCGGGCGATGTGGTCTTCCTTGAAGGCGACGGTCTGAACGAATTTCGCGGCGACCGCCACGCAACTCCGCACGGTGTCCACGGCGTCGAACAGCGCCTCTTTGTCCTCCTGCATGTCGCGGTTGTAGGCCAGGGGCTGGCTCTTGAACGTCGTAAGCAGGCCCATCAGGTCGCCGCAGACGCGCCCGCACTTGGCACGTATCAGCTCGAGCGCATCCGCGTTCTTCTTCTGCGGCATGATGCTGGAGCCGGTGCAGAAGGCTTCGTCCAGGTCCAGGAAATCGAACTCGGGCGTGGACCACATCAGCCATTCCTCGGCCAGGCGCGAGAGGTGCACGGCTATCAGGCAGAGGTCGAAGACGAACTCGAGGACGGGGTCGCGGTCGCTGACGGCATCTATGCTGTTGGAGAAACACCCGTCGAACCCCAGTTCCCGGGCGGTGCTCTGGGGGTCAATGGGCAGCGACGTGCCGGCCAGGGCGCACGCGCCCAGCGGGCTGACGTTCAGGCGTTTCCGGCAATCCTCCAGCCGGCCGTAGTCGCGCCCGAGCATCTCCACGTAGGCCAGCAAAGTGTGAGCCAGAAGCACAGGCTGTGCGTGCTGCAGATGGGTGAAGCCCGGCACGATGAGTTCCTTGTGTTCTTCGGCCTTGCTGACCAGTGCGGCCTGGCACGCGCGGAGCAGGTCGAGCAGTTCGTCCAGGGCATCGCGCGCCCACAGCCGAGTGTCGCAAGCCACCAGGTCGTTGCGGCTGCGGGCGGTGTGCAGTTTTCGGCCGACGTCGCCGATCTTGCGGATCAAGGCCGCTTCGATGTTCATGTGGATGTCTTCGAGGGCCACGTGGAACTCGAAGTCGCCGGACTCGATCTCCTTCTCGATCTCCAGCAGGCCGCGCCGGATCTCCGACACTTCCTCGTCGGTCAGCAGACCGCATCGCCCCAGCATCTCGGCGTGAGCGGTGCCGGCGCGGATGTCTTGCTTGTAGAGCCGTTTGTCGAACGAGACGGACTCGGTGAACTGCTCCACCATCTCGTTGGTGTCTTTTTCGAATCGGCCGCTCCAGGGCTTCTTCATCGCGTTCGCTTTCTTGTTCGGGGACTTCGCCCGGGCCAGGCACCGGCGGGGCGCCCGAGCCCGGGCATAATCTATTGCAATCGCTGTGGCATTTCAACGCGGGGAGCCCGTGCTTCGCTTCGGGTCGGCAGATGGCGCGATTGACGTGTTACCAGCGCCGGCGTAGAATTGCCCGCATGGCAGACCAGGGCATGTTGGTGGCAGGACCTGGCCGTCGTGCGTTGAAGGGAAGGCACAGGCGATGAAACAGAGATTCTTCGCGCCTTCGCAGTACCATCTTCACCTGATGGCGACGACCGAACGGGAGTTCGCATGGACGGGGCAGGACTTCCCCGGCTGGCAGAAGGGCCTGCGGGCCAGACTCAGGGAGCTGATCGGCGGATTGCCCGACCGCAAGGTGCCCCTCAACGTGGAGGAGATCGAACGCGAGGAGACCGACGAATACGTGCGGCTGAAGATCGTCTTCTCCGCCGAAGAATGCGCCGACGTCCCGGCGCACCTGGTCGTCCCCAAGGGGGTGGAACGGCCGATGCCGGCGATGATATGCCTCCAAGGGCACACCCCCGGCATGCACGTCTCGATCGGGCAGGCGCAGGACGATCGCGAGCGGGACCTCATCGCTGGCGACAGGGACTTTGCCGTCCAGGCCATGCGGCACGGTTTCGTGGCCCTGGCCGTCGAGCAGCGGTGCTTCGGCGAAAGGGCCGAGAAGCTGCAAGAGAAGCGATGGGAGCATCCCTGCCTGGACGCTGTGTTCCATTCCCTCATGCTGGGCAGGACGGTGCTGGGGGAACGCATCTGGGACGTGATGTGCGCCATTGACCTCCTGCAGGAGCAGCCGGAAGTGGACCCGGACCGCATCGCGTGCATGGGCAACTCCGGCGGCGGCACTGTGACGTTCTACGCGGCCTGCCTGGACCCGCGCATAAAGCTGGCCGTGCCCTCGTGCAGTTTCTGCGCGTATGCGGACTCGAGCATGAAGATAGTTCACTGCGGCGACTGCTACATCCCAGGCATTCTGCGGGTGGCCGAGATGGGTGAGGTGGCCGGCTTGATCGCGCCGCGCAAGCTGTTGGTCGTAGCCGGTGAGGAGGACGATATCTCCCCGGTCGGGGGGGTCAGGGCGGCGTTCGAGACGGCGCGGGGGATCTTCGCTGCGGCGGGGTGTGAGGACGCCATCCGCCTGATAGT
This sequence comes from Planctomycetota bacterium, assembly GCA_030628375.1. Taxonomy (GTDB): domain Bacteria; phylum Planctomycetota; class Brocadiia; order SM23-32; family SM23-32; genus DAOVRD01. The sequence continues at coordinate 4,794 of DAOVRD010000041.1, read as the reverse complement.
CGGGCCGGAGGGCCACCGTTTCTATGCCGAGCTTGCCTGGCCGCAAATAATGGAAATGGTGCACTGAGGCCCTTTTGCTTTGTTTCTCATCCGCCGCGTGTTATGCTTTGGGACTGCACTTCCTTAGAGCGGTTCAGTGGGTTGGGGGGCCGGACGATGTCTGAGACGGTCAGGTTTGGCGTGTCTCTGAGCCTTGGTTTGCTGGATGAATTCGATGTGCTGATCAACAAGCTGGGCTACGAGAGCCGTTCGGAAGCCGTTCGCGATCTGATACGCCAGAAGCTGGTCCAGGAGGAATGGAAGGCGCCGGACCACCAGACTCTCGCTGCGGTCATGCTGGTCTACGATCATCACAAGATGTCGCTGCCATCGCGCCTGACGGAAGTGCAGCACGACGCTTACGCCCAGGTCATCGGATCCTTCCACGTCCATATAGACAAGCGCAACTGCCTGGAGGTCGTTGTCATGAAGGGCAAAGGCAAGGACCTGCGGGCGCTCGCCCAGAAGATGATGAGTCTCAAAGGCGTCAGCTACGGCGTCTTGAACATGGGCACCGGCGCCAAGAGACTCCACTGAGAGGACGACCGCTGATTGCCCGACCGCGGTCGGGTTGATTCCCCCTTATCAGCAACGCTCCCGGGACCTGACTGCCGGAGGGAGGATGTGGATTTCCTGAACCTGCTCGAAACAAAGGCCGTTGTGGTAGGCGACGGGGCCATGGGAACCCGCCTCATCGCGCGGGGGCTGGCCGCAGGCGAGTGCGGCGAACTCTGGAACGTCGAGAACCCGGAGGCCGTCGAGGCCATACAGCGCGAATACGTGGAGGCCGGCGCCGACTACCTTCTGACCAATACCTTCGGCGGCAACCCGGTGGCCCTCCGACGGCACGGGCTGGCCGAGCGGACGGAGGACGTGAACACGGCTGCGGTGGAGGCGGCCCGCCGCGCGGCCGGCGATCGCGCGCTGGTGTTCGGCGACGTCGGCCCGACCGGCGCACTGCTCGAACCCCTCGGCGCTCTGACCGAGGGCACCGCCCGTGAGGCGTTCCGGCGTCAGGTGGCCGCCCTGGTTGAGGCCGGCGTTGACGCCATCATCTGCGAGACCTTCGAGTCGAGCGCGGAGCTGCGGCTGGCGCTGGAGGCCGCACGAGAATGCTGCGACCTGCCGTTGATCGCAAGCATGAAATTCACGCCCGAACCCAGCGGACGATACCGCAGCATGATGGGCGAAGCGCCGGAGAACGTGATACGGCTGGCGGAACAGTGCGGCTGTGCGGCCGTCGGCACGAACTGCGGGCAAGGAATCGAGACTATGCCGGGTCTGGTGGCTGAGCTGGCGCGCGTGCGCAGCGGCCCTCTGCCCCTTATGGTCCAGCCCAACGCGGGGGTCCCCGGGCTCGTCGGCGGGGAGACCGTCTACCCCGAGACGCCTGCGGATTTCGCGCGCTACGTGCCGGCGCTGCACGAGGCCGGCGCGCGCATCATCGGCGGCTGCTGCGGCACGACGGCCGAGCACATCCGCGTTATCCGCAGTTTCGCCGATTCCCTGTGACGGGCGCAGGCCCTGCTTGCGGACCACGGGCGGCCCTGATATATTACGCTCCTTCAGTTTCTTGAGGCGGGCTGCTCCTTTACTGGAAACCAGGCGCGGGAAGGCAACATATGGCCAGGAGACGATTCACAGTGACGGCGGCCCTGCCGTATTCGAACGGCCTGCTGCACGTGGGCCACATCGGGGGGTGCTACCTGCCGGCCGACATCTTCGTGCGCTATCTGCGTTCGCGGGGCGATGAGGTGGCCTTCATATGCGGCAGCGACGATCACGGGGTCCCCGTCCTGCTGGTCGCGCGGAAGGAGGGCAAACCACCCAAGGAAGTCGCCGATTTCTACCGCGCCCTGCAACAGAGGCACTACGAGGGCCTCGGCATTCGGTTCGACATCTACAGCGGGACGAACACCACCGAGATCCACACCGAATTCAGCCAGCACTTCTTCCTGCGGTGCCTGGAGAACGGCTACCTGGACAAGCTCACCAGCCAGCAGCTCTACGATCCCGAGTCGGGGATGTTCCTGCCGGATCGCTACGTGGAGGGCGTTTGCCATCATTGCGGAAGCGGCGGAGCGCGGGGCGACCAGTGCGACGCGTGCGGAAAGCTGATCGAGCCCACCGAGCTGATCCACCCGCGCAGCGTCATCACCGGGGCGACCCCGGAAGTGAGGGAAACGGTCCACTGGTTCTTCCGGCTGCCCGACTTCGAGGATCGCCTGCGCCGGTGGATACAGGAGCACGATGAATGGCGCCCCATGGTCAGGAACTTCAGCCTGGGCCTGCTGGGACAGGGGCTGCCGGTGCGATCCATCACGCGCGACCTGGACTGGGGCATCCCGGTGCCACTGCCGGGCGATCCCGACGCAAAGGACAAGGTGATGTACGTCTGGTTCGACGCGCCGATCGGCTACGTTTCGTTCACCGAGCAGTGGTGCCGCCGGAAGGGCGAAGAGCCGGGCGGATACGCGCGGTGGTGGAAGGACCCGGACTGCAAGATCGTTCACTTCATCGGCGAAGACAACGTGATCTTCCACGTGCTCATATGGCCGGCGATGCTCATGGCCGAAGGGACCTTCCAGTTGCCGCACAACGTGCCCGCCAACTGCTATCTGAACATCCAGTTCCCCGGCGAGGAAGAGACCAAGATGTCCACGAGCCGGGGCACGGCCGTCTGGATTGGAGACTACTTGAGGGACTACCCGCCGGACCCGCTGCGCTACTACCTGACGGCGATCGCTCCCGAGCGCCAGAGGACGGCGTTCAAGTTCGAGGACCTGATCCGTCGCAACAACGAGGAGCTTGTGGCTGCGCTGGGCAACTTCGTCCACCGCAACGTCACCTTCGCCCACCGCTATCTGGGTGGGGAAGTTCCTCCGCGCGGCGAGCCGACCGAGCAGGACCGCGCCCAACTGGCAATGGTGGCCGGCTTGCCGGACAGGGCCTCGGCACTGCTGGAGGAGTATCGCTTCAGGGACGCGCTGCAGGAAGTCATGGCCGCGGCGCGGGAGAGCAACAGGTACTTCGACTACCGCCAGCCGTGGGCGCTGCGGAAGGAGGATCCGTCAGCTTGCGGCACCGTCATCAACGTCTGCCTGAACACCATCAAGACACTGGCGGTGGTGATGGAGCCGTTCCTGCCCTTTGCCGCTGCGAAGACCGCGTCCATGCTGTCGGCCGAGCCGCAGGAGATGGTCTGGTCGGCTGGGGCCGATCCGCTGCCGGAGGGGCGCACGCTGGGCGAGCCCGTCATCCTGTTTGAGAAACTCGAAGCGCGGGCGGGGGAGGGGAGTCCGGACAGTTGAGGACATTCGTGGCCATCGAACTGAATGACGCCTGCCGTGAGGCGATTCAGAGCGCCCTGGAGGAGTTGAAGCCGGTCGTCGCCGGCGTGCGCTGGGTGAAGCCCCAGGCCATGCATCTTACGCTCAAGTTCATCGGTCAGCTTGACGAGGCCGACCTTCCCCGGGCGGTGGAATGCCTTCAGGGCGCCGCCGCCGGCTCGGCGCCGTTCACCATGGCCGTTTCGGGACTGTCCGGCTTCCCGCCGCGCGGGACCCCGCGCGTTGTCCACGTCGAGGTGCGGGAGCCCACGGGGACGGTGCTGGCCCTCCAGCGGGAGGTGGACGCTGCGCTGGCTCGCGAGCTGGGCATTCCCAGGGAGAAGCGGCAGTTCACCCCCCACGTGACGCTGGGACGGGTCAAGGATCGCCGCGCGTGTCCGAAGATGGACGTCATCTCCAGCGCCGTTGCCGATCAGGATTTCGGCGAGGTGGCCGTGGACTGCATGGTGCTGATGAAGAGCGATCTTCGGCCCGATGGCGCGATCTACACTCGGCTGCACAGCTTTGCGCTTGGGGGTTAGTGGAGCTTCAACGCGCAACTTGCGGGTGAGGCTGTTTCCGCCTTGTGGCGTAGGGGCACGGCGCGCCGTGCCCTTAGGAAGGCGCATCGGGCCAACCGGCGTGGCGGACGGCGGCAGGGCAAAGATGATCATCACAGTCACTCTGAATCCGGCCGTGGACAAGGCCCTGGAAGTGCCGGGCTTTCGGGTCGGCGCGCACGCCCGGGCCACAGTCAAGGCCCTCCTGCCGGCGGGAAAGGGCATCAACGTTGCGCGCGGGCTGGCGCGGCTCGGGGGCAGGGCGGCGGCGTGCGGCTTCATCGGCCGGGATGAGGAACGCATGTTCCGGGAGAGCCTGGAGGCTGAAGGCGTGGAAACGCGCTTCTGCGTTGCGGCGGGCCGGACGCGAACGAACACGACGGTCCTCGACCCCGACGCCCACACGAGCACGCACCTGCGCGAGCGAGGTTTCGCAGTCGGCGCCGGCGACCTGAAGGCGCTCCGGGACTTGCTCACAACGTGGCTTGCCGATGAGGCCAGCGCCGCGGTGGCATTTGCCGGCAGTGTGCCGCAGGGAATGGGTCCTGCCGATCTTGCGGTGCTGGTTCGGCTGTGCGCCGACGTCGGCGGCCGCGTGATCCTGGACGCCAACGGGCCGGCGTTGCAGGCCGCCCTGGGCACGGGGGCCGTGGACACCGTGAAGCCGAACCTGGAAGAACTGGGGGAGTGCCTGGGCAGGCCGGTGAGTCGGGACGGCGCGTTGGCGGCGGCGTCGGAGTTGCTCGGCCGCGTCAACACCGTGCTGCTGACGCTGGGGGCGGAGGGGGCCTTCCTGGTGAGGGCGGGTGCGACGGTGGGGAGGCAATGTCGGCTGGGGGAATCCGAGGTGCGGAACACGGTCGGCT
>DAOVRD010000137.1 GCA_030628375.1 Planctomycetota bacterium | reverse complement strand
GGGGGAAGTGCCGGTCACCTTGTGCACCTTGATGTCCTCAATCTTCACCTTTTGGCCCTTCCGTTGGGGTTGCGGGACCCAGCTGTCGTGCGGCTGAGAACCTGACGCAGGAACTGCCCGTTTCAGATGATAGCATGGAGCCCAAAGCCCATCCAGTGCAGGCGTGAACCCCCCGCGCGGGCCGGCGGGGCGGGCGCCGGTACCGTTTCTCTCAGACTCGCTCCTTGCCATGACGCTGGTTGAGCCATATCATCACGGCCGACTGGGTACTGTCCGCCGGCAGGATAAGATGGCAAGCGTTGAAAGGGGCAACGGCGTGAGCTTCACCCAACACGACAGGGACATCGTCCGCACGCTGGCCAAGCGCGTCGCCGAGATCGCGGCGCTGCCAGTACAGCAGGAGAAGCGGAATCTGTGGATGCGCCTCAACCGCCTCGAACGCGTCCGGCCACTCATCCACGTGCAGGCGGTCGCCTGGAACATCTGGGAGGAACTCATCCCGAAGGCCACGCTCCAGGCCGCCGACCCATTCTGCCGGCGCCAGGAGATGGAGTTGCGCAAGCAGATATACTGCTGGGAGCACTTCCGCGACGACCGCGTGGTTGACAATGTGATCGCCTGTCCCCTGGCGGTTCGCGGCGACGTGCAGAGCGCCGGCTTTGGTGTCAAGCCGGTCCTCGACAAGCCCGAAGAGGCCTCCGGCGCGCATGCGTTCGTGCCCGTAATCGTCGAGGAGCGAGACATCGAGAAGATCCAGACCGATCCTGAGGTCAGCGTGGATTGGGACGACACCGAGCGCCGATACCAGCGGCTGTGCGAGCTGTACGCCGGCATCCTGCGCGTTGAGAAACGGGGCCGAGCCTTCTTCTGGTTCGGGCCGATGGACCAGTTCATCACCTGGCGTGGCATCCAGCAGACGTTTGTCGACATGATCGAGCGGCCCAAGTGGGTGCACGAGGCGCTGGAGCGCATCACTACGGGATACATGCGCAGCATCGGGCAGATCGAGGAGCTCAACGCACTCTCTCTCGGCAACGGCAACACGCTGCTGGGCTCCGGCGGCTACGGATGGACCGACCAGCTTCCGCAGCCCAGCTTCGACGGCGAGCACGTTCGATTGAAGGACCTCTGGGCGCGCGCGGCCACGCAGATCTTCACCCAGGGGATTTCGCCCGCGATGCACGACGAGTTCGCAGTGCAGTACGAGAAGCGGCTTCTGGAGCGGTTCGGGCTGAGTTGCTACGGCTGCTGCGAGCCCCTGGACATGAAGATGCACATTGTGCGCCAGATCGGCAATCTGCGCCGCGTATCCATGAGCCCCTGGGTTGACATTGCCCGTGCAGCTGCTGAGGTAGGTCGCGACTACGTGTACACCCACAAGCCGAACCCCAGCATCGTGAGCATGGAGCGATGGTATCCAGAACTGGCCGAGCAACAACTGCGCGACGCGTTCGAGAAGACACGAGAGAACGTCGTTGAGGTCAACCTGCAAGACCTCCACACGGTGCGTAACGAGCCGCACAGGCTGACCGAGTGGACCCGGATCGCGATGGGCCTGGCGAAGGAATACGGCGGTCAGTGACCGAGGACTTCCACAGGGGAGGAGGAAGCATCTTGAACTGCGTATTGATTTGCTGCGACACGTTCCGCTGGGACATGGTTGGGCATCCGGTCGTCCAGACCCCGGCCATTGACCGCCTGGTGCGCGAGGGCGTCACGTTCTCCAACGCCTTCGGTGAGGGCCTGCCGACCATCCAGGCACGCAGGACGATGTTCACCGGGCTGCGGTCCTTCCCCTGGCGACACGACATGGGTTCACGGGGGCTATCCCCGGCCATTCCGGGCTGGCACCGCATCCCGGACGAGCAGACGACCCTCTCGGAGTTCCTTTACGAACAGGGCGTGGTCACGGGGCTGGTGGGCGACACTTACCACATGTTCAAGGCCACGCAGAACTTCACGCGCGGCTTCTGCTGTTGGGACTTCATCCGCGGCCAGGAGGGCGACCCGGTTCGCAGCGGCCCTCTCTCAGCCGTCGACGTCTCCCCCTACCATCCCGAAGGTAAGAACGACCTGACGCTTTGGCCCACGCTGACGCAGTACCTCCTGAACATGCTTGACCGGCAGACGGAGGAGGATTACCTCACCCCGCGTGTCTTCCGTCGCGCGTCGAAGTGGCTCGAGGAGAACCGCGACAATGCGCCCTGGTTCCTGTGGGTGGACTCGTTTGCCCCCCACGAGCGTTGGGATCCCCCGATGGAGTTCGCGGATGCCTACTACGTCACCGACCAGAGCCGCAACTACATCCAACCGCAGCTCATCAACGGCACCGATCCCACACCCGCGGAGATCGAGAGGACAAAGGCCCTCTACTATGGATATGTCACGTTCGTTGACAAGTGGATGGGGGTCTTTCTCGACAAGCTCGAGCAGATGCATTTGCTCGACGACACCGCCGTGATCTTCACCAGCGACCATGGCACCGAGCTGTGGGACCGGGGGCGGTTCGGCAAGGGCCAGGACCGGCTTCTGGGCTATAACACGCGCATCCCCCTCGTCATGCGGCTTCCAGAGGGGGAGAAGGGCGGGTCCGTGCGTCCCGACCTCGTTCAGCACCAGGACCTGTTCCCGACCATCTGCAGGCTGATGGGGCTGGAGCCACCCGAGGAGTTCGGCCTGGCTGGCCGTGACCTCTTTAACGCGTCGGAACGGGCCCCCGATCGGATCATCATCGCCTGGGGCACCAACGTCTCGGTGCGCAACAACCGCTGGAACCTGACGCTGGATTCCACGGAGAAGGACGGTGTGCACGCCCTTTACGACCTGCAGAATGACCCCGAGGAATGCCACGATGTGCGGTGCAGCCATCCGGAAGTCGTCCAGGAGTCCCTCATGTTCCTGGAGAACACGCTGGGCCCGCGGCCGTATGAGATCAAGCACCGCGGCGACAGGCGTCAGGCGCCGGCGCTGGCTGTGAGCATCCGCCCGAACGGCTGACAGTCCTCCCCGCGCCCGGGCCGGCCGGGCAGGGAGACGTTGACAGAAACCGGTATGGGCATTACACTAATGCCTTGGAAAACGCTTCAGGTGTGGAATTAGCGTTTATGCGGCTCGTACGCAAGCAGGCAAGCGAACGCGTCAAGTGAGATCAGGAGGAGTTGACACCGGCACGCATGGCGGGGTATGGTCAGTTGCGAGGCGGAGTTTTCGATCGCCATTTGCACTTTGTCAGGAGAGGGTTGAGCCATGTCCATTTTCAGACCAGACAGGCCCCCCGGGGGGGCGCAGGGCCCGATAGCATTCGACCCTGAAGCGTTTCGGAGGATCGTTGGCAGCGGGCGGACATGGATGGCAATGGCTTTCCTTGTCGTTGTCATCTTCTTGTTCGCCACAATTCGGATCGGGCGGGTCACGGGCGAGCAGGTGGGGATTCTCCTCAACCGTGTGACCGGAAAGATCTCCGTTGTGGAACAGTCCGGAGTCCGGATCTACAATGGGCTGCTAAGCGATTTCTACGTGCTCGACAAGACACTTCAGACTTTGAGCATGGGCGGTGGTCGGGAAGGCGACAGTCTAAAAGTAAAGACCATTGACGGAAGCGACGTGTACGTAGACCTGAAAATCCAGTACCGTCTGGATCCGGGCATGTGTGACACAGTCATCCTGAGCTCCGGACCAGGGGACGCGTTCAAGGAGAAGTGGGCAAGAGACTACTGCAGGTCGGTCAGCAGGAATTACCTCGGTGAGTTGACGACCGAGGAGTTCTACAATGCGGCTCAAAGGGAGACAAGGATTCTGGTCGCAAAGAAGGAGATCAATTCATCACTCAACCGGTTCGGCATCACCATAGACAGCATCGTCATACCTCAAAGGCCTCAGTTCTACAAAGAATATGAGGATATGATAAAGGAGAAGAAACTCGCCGACCAGGAGGTGCTGGAAGAACAATCGAAAGTGCTGGCGGCAGACCAGCGGCAGAAAACGCTCATTGTTACCGCCACCAACGAAAAGAACGTCGCCATTGAACGTTTCACGGGGCAGATGGAACAACTTGTAATCCAGGCTCAGGCCGAAGCAGAGAAGGCCCAAAAAGGAGCCGACGGCTATTATGACGAGATTACGATCGGTGCCGAAGCTACTTTTTACAGCAACGAGAAGGAAGCTGAGGGCATCCTCGCTGAGAAGAAATCCGAGGCAGAAGGTATTGAGGCCCTGAAGAAAGCACTGGAAGGTGAAGGCGGACGGAATATGGTCAAACTGGAGTACGCAAAGAGACTCCAGGGCATCAGCATCACCGGCAAACCTTTCACCGTTGAGGGGCGCACCGAGCGTTTTGAACACACTTCAGGTGCAGCCAGCATTGCACGAGAAAAAACGAGCCCGTAAGAAGAGAGGAGGGTTATCATGAAACTCGCAAAGGTTATTTCAGCCATAATAATCGCGGTGCTAATTGGGGGTGTCGTCCTTGTCAAGTCTCTTACCATTTACGTGCCAGTCGGATCAGCGGGGGTGCGTACGCAGCAGTACGCCTTGCTTGGTCAGAAGGGCGTTGTGCAGGCTGACTTCGCTCCGGGCTGGCACCGAGACCTCGGGCCGATTGATTCGTGGGTTGATTTCGATGTCACCGTTCAGACTCTCGAGATGACCCGTGACCCCAGCAGGGGCTCTCTCATGGGCCGCGATGACGTGCAGGTCCAGTCTGCGGACGGTTACACGGTGTCGGTTGATGTTACCGTCAAATACCGAATTGAGCCGGGCATGGCGCACAAGGTCTACCAGGATACCGGAAGCAAGGAGAAGTACAAGGTGATCGTGCGCAACGAAGCGCAGAAGGCGTGCATGGGGCTTTTCGGCCAGATGAAAACTGAGGATTTCTACGACCCTGAGCAGCGCCGCACAAAGGCCGGGGAGGTGAAGGTAGTTCTCGCAGAGGCCTTGGAGGATAATTACGTCGACGTTATCGATGTGCTGATGCGGGACGTACAGTTCGACCCTGAATATGAACGCAAGATCCGGACGAAGAAACTCGCCGACCAAGAGGTGGAATACAACAAGTCCAAAGCGGTCGCTGAGACAATGCGTGGCAAGACACAGGTCGTGGAGGCCAATACCGAGCGGAAACTCGACGTGATAGGGGAGGAAAAGAAGGGCGAGATAGTCAAGATGCAAGCGGAAACCAATCGCCAGATCGCAAGAATCAAGGCAGAGGCCGAGAAGTACGCCACTGAAAAGCGTGCCGACGCCGACCTTGTCAAGGCACAGAAAGAAGCGGCCGGCCACTTGCTTGTCAGGAAAGCCGAAGCCGAAGGTGAACGTCTGCGCAATACAGCTATGATGGGTGTCGGTGGTAACATCATCGTGGCTCTGGAAGCGGCAAGGAACCTGCGTCTCTCAGATATCACGGTCTCCACGCTCGAGACCGACCTTTTGGACTTGGACGAGATGGCCACCAAGCTCGGTGTTCCTAAAGCGGCTCCTCAAGAACAGTGAGCCGCCGTCTGTGTCGTGAACTGTCTTAAAACGGAACTTGACTCGAGAGATATCCGCCTGGCCGTAGGTCTCTAAACACGAGACCAGATATGTGAAAGATGTCTCAGGGACTTCCCGGGCCGCCTTCGGATCAACGGGACCGGCGGTTGGCCGCGCCGTCCCCGACGTCCAGCCCGGGCGACTCGACCTCGCCGGGGCGGGACCCGACCCAGGCGCGCACGCCGTCGAACCAGTGGTCGCCGGACCTCCGCCCGTCGTCTATCCAGCCCCTCCACGTAGAGTCGCCAGCGAAGAACCGGCCACTCAGCGCGTGGATCTGGTCCGTGTCACCATCGGCGTCGTCCTCGTAGATACGACCGCTGACGGGAACCAGTCAAGAACAGCGCTATATCTCGTGCGTTGCTGCGCCAAATCTGGCGTGAAGGGGACAGGACGCACATCGGCACGGCTTGCTGCCCTTGCTGAACCAAAACCGGCGCGCAGCGCCGCTCGGTCAGTTGCTCTGTCGCAAGCGTAGCACTACCTTGAAGGCAACGAGCCGGGCTTGTTTCGTGGGTGTCAGCAATCGGCCCGTGACAGTGAGTGTGGTCTGAGCGGCTGGTATTTGCCTGGCAGTTAGACAAATCAAACGGGATGCTGCCTCTATTATGATGTGGGGAACATGAGCGACGAACTGGCCGCAGACCGGCTACTACACGGCCTGGCGGAAGGCCGCGAAGAGGCGTTTGCCGAACTCTACGACCGATTTGGACAGCGGATGTTTCGCGCAGCATTTGGCATGCTTGCTTCGCGGGACGATGCCGAAGACGTCGTTCAGGAGGTATTTATGAGCTTGTATAGATCGCGACGTGGCTTGGTCAGCGTGGACAATCTGGCAGGTTACGTTTTCGCGGCATTACGTCATGCCGTTGGCAGGCGCGTCAAGCAATTGCACAGGTGGCGGCGAACTGACAGGGCTGCGAGCACTGCCGATAGATGGCGCGAGCACAGCGTCATGTCCGCCGAGAGATCGGCTGACTTGGCGCAGGCGCTTCGATCGCTGCCACTCGAGCAACGGGAGGTGATGGCCTTCAAAGTAGATGCGGGCCTGACCTTTGCTGAGATTGGCGCTGCGCTCGACATGAGCCCTAACACGGCGGCGAGCCGGTATCGTTACGCTTTGGAGAAACTCCGCGCCGCATTGCGGGAGGCATAGCGATGGAAGACTTCAGACTGCCAGAAGATCTATCTGGCCTGGAGCAGGAGTTGGCTACGCGAGCCATTCCGGAGCCGTCGCCGGGGCTTCGAGGCCGGGTCATGGCCGCCATACGGCAGGAGTCCGTCGAAAGCCCAGCCGTTGAATTGGCAGGCATCTGGCGATTTGCAGCCGCCGTGGCAGCGGTGCTGCTGTTGTTGTTGAACCTGTCCATGAGTGTGGCCAATCATGCCGACTGGGACGTCTGGGGCCGGCCGCAGCAGCAGGATATTGCGTCCGTGGCCCGGAAGCTACGCGAGACCGTCCCGGAGTTGTCCGAACGGGAAGCGTTTCGAGTAGCACTTGTCATGGAAAGCGGTCCACCGCTGATCCTGGCGCCTTGCCCGAAGGGGCGTTCGGGTTGGTGGCTTGCCCTGGAATGAACGGTAATTGCATTCAGCCGGAGGGAATGAGAAATGGGGCATGTTCTGGCATGGATTGAGACCTTGGTGGCATGTTTGCTCCTGGTGGCTCTTGTCACGGCGTGCTCGGCGCGTCTGTCTAAGCGATGGCTGCGGATGCTGCTGCCATCGCTGGCCGGTTTGCTGCCGGGCCTGATCGGCTTGTCAATGGCCGTCGGAGGGGCGTTATTGATGCGGAAGGCACAGATGTACAGCTGGGTCTTCTACTGCATGTCGTGTTGGATAGTCGCTTTCCTACTCGCTGGCGTGACTGTCTTGCGCCGGGGTCTGCGGGCACGCAGAGATGTGGGAATCCGAGAGGACAGCGCGCAACCGGCAGCCATTGCATGGCCGCGCGCCAAGCTGGCCATTGCAACGGGCGCGGCCTTCCTGCTCTGCGCCATGACTTTCTGGAACATGGACCTGGCTGCTCGCAACAAGCTGGCGGCCACGCGAGCAGAGGCGGGCGCACTGGCCCTCTCGGTTGTAGGTTCGCGCCCTCCTGACTCTCAGAACGCCGCACTGCTCTACGAGAAGGCTCTTGAGTTGATGGAAAGGGACGCGGAATTGCTTCAACGATCCGGCGACGCGGACGAAGAAGAAATTCGCGCCTTCCTGGAGAAACACGAAACGGCCCTGAGGCTTCTCCGGCAGGGAGCTGCCATGCCAGGCTGGTACTTGGAGTACGCGTCCGCAATCCCAGAAGTGGAACTGCTAATGCGTGAACTGGCCGACATGCGGCGCGGCGCACGTCTGCTGGCCCTGGACGCTCGCTTCCAGGCGGGCCAAGGACGGGCCGGGGATGCCCTGGCAGACGTTTCGGCTATCTTTGGCATGGCCCGCCACGCGGGCAGCGGGCCAGTTCTGATCCAGGCTCTGATGGCGATGGCGATCGGGCAGATCGGGCATTCGGCTTTGCAAACCGTTCTGGCCCACTGCGACCCCTCCGAAGCGGATCTGGAGGGTCTGGCGGTTGAGGAGGTCTTCTCCTACTGGCGGCTCTTCCGGCGTTCAATGCGAATGGAGCAGGCATTCGGCCTTTCTATGTTTGTCACGACGTTTGAATCAACCGGCGCTCGCTTTTTCCTGCTCAATGAACTGTCCGGTTACAGAGGCCTAATGGTGGAGCTGGACGAAGTCCTGGCCCTCCCGTACCACGAAGCATGCGAAGGAATGGAGCGACTGGAGACGCAAGCCCGCGAGGGCCGCTGGGGCATCCTGCAAACGCTGCTCTATCCTGCATTGGGAAAGATTGCCACCCAGGCCGCCGCGGCAGAGGCCAGGCACCGGCTGGACAACCTGGCACTGGCTGGAACGGCCTACCGGATCGAGCACGGCAAGTTCCCGGCCAAGCCCGAGGGCCTCGCGCCGGAGTTCCTGATGATCTTCCCGAAAGACCCCTTCGATGGCCAGCCGATGAGGATGGCCAAGACGGCCGAAGGCATCTTGTTCTACAGCGTCGGAGCTGACACGACGGACAACGGCGGCGCCGAATGGGACGACGGTGCCAAGTCTGGCGACCTGACATTCCGCCTGAAAATGCCATCGGCAAATTGAGCCTGGGAACAAGCGATACATCCGGTAGCAAGTGCAAGCCGCATCCCCGACTGTTGCGGGAGCCCACGGCCTCGCCTCAGGAGTGCAAGGTGAAACCAGGTTCCGCACCGTCCGCATGTAGGGGACACAGATTTCTTCCTCTCCCAGCACAACTTGTGGCACGTGAAGAGGACCACCGCTCGGTTGCAGGTGGGATGCTTGACTCGACGCGATTGGCAGCTACAATGGTCACGTTCCGGCTTCGGTCTCCTCCGCCAGTCGGCACTGGCTGGCCAAATACTCACTTGGAGACCGGCGCCAGAACGGGGGGCTGGCCACTGTGACGGTCGCGTACGAGAGACACTGTAAGGGAGCCCGCGCATGGGATCGCTGAGAATCAGTCCCAACGGCCGGTACTTCGTGGACGAGGCCAACGAGCCAGCCTTCTGGCTGGGGGATACGCAATGGCAGCTCTTCCGGGACTTCACGGCTGAGGACGCCGCTGCTGTTCTGGAGCGGCGGAAGGCGCAGGGGTTCAGCGCCGTCCAGATCATGGTCACGGGGGAGGGCGACGGCACCAAGCCGAACCTGGACGGTGAGACGCCCTGGGTAGGCAACGACCCGGCCACGCCCAACGACGCCTACTTCCGCGTCGCGGACGCCGTCGTGGAGGCGGCCGGCCGGATCGGCATGGTCCTGGTGCTGGGCCTCTACCACAAGACCCAATTGGAGACGCTCCCGATCGAGAGGGCCCGCGCCTACGCACGGTGGGTGGCCGAACGCTGGCCGGATGCGCCGCACGTCATCTGGACTGCCTACCCGGAAGCCGGGCACGAGTACGTGCCCATCCTGCGCGAACTGGTGGCGGGGCTGAAGGAGGGCGAGGACCGGCGACACCTCATCACGATCCATCCCGACCCCTCTCCCGCGTCCTCCAGCTTCCTGCACGAGGACGACTGGCTGGACTTCAACATGATCCAGACCTGGCACGACCTGCCCTTCAATGTACCGATGGTGCGCGCGGACTATTCCCGCGAGCCGGCCAAGCCGGTCGTGATGGCCGAGGGTGGCTATGAGGCCGCCCCGCATACGGGCCTTCCCTGGACGCCCCTCGACTGCCGCAAGCAGGCGTGGTGGTCCTACCTGAGCGGCGGGCACCATAGCTACGGCCACCACGGCAACTGGACGGCGCCGGCGACGTGGCAGGACTGGGTCGCCTCGCCCGGCGCAGTGCAGATGGGCATCTGCCGGCAAGTACTGGAGTCGCTTCCGCAGTGGTGGAGCCTGGTGCCCGATCAGAGCTTGATCGTCTTCGGCGAAGGGGAGGGCGAACAGCAGAGCATGTCCGCACGGTCGGCGTCCGGAGACTGGGCCCTCGTCTACCTGGCCCGGCGCTGCCGCCTTGTGCTTGACGCCGCGTTCTCGGCATTGCGGGCGCAATGGGTGGACCCCACAACCGGTGAGCGCACCACGGCCAGGCCTCACGGGCAGTCAGTCAAAACACCGGACGGCTGGGACGACGCGCTGCTGCTGCTGGAGCGCTAGCGTCAGGGAT
>DAOVRD010000342.1 GCA_030628375.1 Planctomycetota bacterium | reverse complement strand
GTTCTGCCGCCCCCTGCGGGGGCTAACCTCAATAGGACACTGAGGTCCACTGGCTCACACCCGTGGCTATATGACTGCCGCCCCTGCGGGGCTGATTACCGTGGCCCGCCGACTCAGCGCGAGGCCAAACAGGTAATGTGCCGGGAGGCTGTTGCTACGGCGGCCCCCGCGCCGGACTAAGGACGCTCCGCTTTGCGCGGGAGCCCAGAATTGCCTGCCAGAGGCTAACATCGCAAATGCCTTGCTCTCTCGTTCTCTTGCTCTTCTCCCCGCGCTGACGTATGCTTCCGGAGGTACGGGCAGCAGAAGGAGGGAGAGCAGGTCTGAGACCGGGCTTCGTCAGCCGGCAACTTTCGACGCACAACCGCCCCGCCGCCATGGCGAAATACCTACACACAGAGGGCGTCTGCCTGCGCAGAATCGAGTACAGCAACACCAGCCAGGTGGCCAGCTTCCTGACCCCCGACGCCGGACGGCTTTCCTTCATGGCCAAGGGGGTGACCCGGGCCCCCAAAAAGGGCGTTCGCACCGGCTTCGACCTGCTGGGCCGCTATGAACTGACCTACACCGCGCGGCGCAGCGGGTCCCTGCACAACCTGACCCATCGCTGGATGCGCGAGAGTTTCCACGACCTGCGCGCCGCACTGCAACGGATGCTGTGCGCCTACTACGCCGCCGAGCTTGTCCTGAACTTCACCATGGAGGAAGATCCCTGCCCGTCGCTATACGAGTCGCTGCTGCGCGCCGTGCGCGCCTTCGCATCGGGAAAGGCCCTCGGCCTCAACGTGTTGCTGCTCGAGCTGGCGGCGCTGCGGGAACACGGGTCCTGCCCGACCTTCGACGCCTGCGCCGAATGCAAGAGGAAGCTGCCCGCACGGGGAGCGGTGCTCTTCAGCCCGCAGGCCGGCGGGCCCCTTTGCAAGGCCTGCGAAAACGAGTTGCGGAGCCAGCCCCACGCCCGGCTCAGCCGAACGACCGCCGTCAGCGCGCAGGTGCTGAAAGCCCTTGCGGCGTTGAACGCCGACGTCGAAGCGCGCCCAGGCGGCGAAGGTCGGCCGACGATGCCGTCGCGCACCGCCGAGGGGTTCCCAACCATGAGCGCGGTGCTGCGGTTCCACATGCGCGATCTGCTGGGCAAGGAACTGAGCATGTGGAAGTACTTCGAGCGCCGCACGGTCAGCCGTTCCCTGGCCCGCCTGCGCCGCCAAGCCGGACTTGTGTGACCAGTGCGGACCGCCCCAACCAGCGTGTAGTCACAACTTTTGCTTGAATCACAACCAGCCCAGAGGTATTATTGTGATAGCATTCTTCTCATCTCTCTGAAGACGTACAGAGAAGCATGGGCATCCGGACCCAACGCTGTGTCGGGCTTGGGGGCGGGAACGAGCCGCCTCAGCTCCGCTTGGTCCCGAGGGACTGCTGGCGCCCGGCGGTCCTGGCGCTTTCCGTCCTTTTCTCTGTGCTGACCAGCGCCGGTTGCAGTTTCACCCGGATTAGAGACAACACTGACCCATTCCCCGTCGTCGTGCCGCCGTTCCCACGTACGGCCCTAAGAGCAAACTTCAAGACCATTGAAGTTTACGGGGCCAGCGACAACTTCAGGAGGCGGCTCAACTCACGATTCTTAACGATGGTCAGGGGTGCTTTTGAGGAAATTGCTGAAGACCTACCAGGGGCGGATCTAACATTAGGTGGACGAGTGTCAATCAGCTTTCGGGTGAAGCCCTTGCAGAACTTCGTGGTCGGGTTGGGGGATTGCTTCAGCCTGGTGGGTGCCGCTTCTAAGGGCGGAGGGTTCAAGTTCGGAGTCAATACGACGGCCGAGATCGCGGCAGCATTCGTGTCCTCATCAGATCGCATCCGGGTTTCAGACGCGAGGACCTTCGACGTTGGACATCTAAGCAAAGCAGAATCCTGGCTCAGTTGGTATCCTCTTGCGTTGGTCGTGTGGGCTTTCGCAACACCTTGGACGGCCGACCTTGAGATGGAGGTAGAGGACAAGATGGCGGATAGGATCGCAGACGTGCTGGCCGCCAAGTTCCTGCAGGACTTCCAGTCCGCCCACACCGTGAAGCAGGCTGTGGTGAAGCCGGTGGCTGAGTCGCTGGTGCACGAGCCGAGGCCCCCTGCTTCACCGCCTAAACAGCGCTGGGCGGTCGTTGTGGGCATATCGAGATACCGCGACATCGCAGGGCCCCCTGACCTGGCATTCGCAGACGCGGATGCCGCGGACTTCGCGCATTGCTTGATATCCCAGTCTGGGTGGCGAAGAGACCACATCAAGCTGCTCACAAACGAGCAGGCGACCCAGCGCAACGTAATCATCGCACTGGAGTCATGGCTAACCAAGGCGGGCCCGGCCGACCTCATCGTTCTGTTCTGGTCAGGCCACGGCTTCCCCGATCCAGAAGACCCCGAGAAGGTCTACTTCGCCTGTTACGACACGGATGTTTCCATCCCCGCAACGGGCTATCGCATGGACAGGCTGCGCTCCGTCCTGGAGGAGCGGAATGCTCGGAACACCGTTGTCCTGGCCGATACCTGCCATGCGGGTAAGCTGATAACTCGCGGCCAGAAGGGCATGGCGGTTGCGTCTTACGTGGAGAGGCTTCGCCGCAAAGCCACTGTTCCCAAAGGTTGGATCTTCATGGTAGGTGCAGACACTGATCGCCAGGCGATCGAGCACTCGTCCTGGTCGAACGGGGCGTTCACACACTGCCTGTTGCAGGGACTTGCCGGCAAAGCAGACGGATTCCAGGCCCTTGCGCCCCGGGACGGCATCGTCACGATGCGCGAGCTACGGGGATGGATGGAAGCTGAAATGCCCGAACAGACTCAACGCGTGCTAGGCGTGGCCAAGCGCGCGGTGATCCCCACGTCAGTGGCAGACCCCCACATCTGGGACCTGACCCTCGACACCAGCAGTCCCCCGAGGTAACCGGCAGGGGTGTCCTACGTCGCGCGGGCCTCTTCGCAAGGCTCCAGGTGGACTATCACGTCCACGAGGTCCGGCCCGTCTGCCAGCAGGTTCGCCTTCACGGCCTCAGAAACGTCGTGGCCCTGCTTGACCGTCATGCTGCCCTCCACCATGATGTGAAGGTCCACCGCCAGACCGAACCCGATGTGACGCGTGCGGAGGGCATGCACGAGTCTGACGCCCTCCGTGCGGAGAGCTATCGCCCCTATCCGCTCCGTATCCTCCTCCGATGCACCGGCGTCCGTAAGCCCCTTGATGGCAGGCCAACCGATCCGCCACACTGCTTGAAGGATGATGAACGAGACCAGAATTGCGCCCACATGATCCAGGAACGCCCACGACGGTCGCATCCTCGCCCCCGCCACCGCCAGCGCAGCCGGTACGGAACTGAGGCCGTCCGAGCGATGGTGCCACGCGTTGGCCATGACTGCTGACGACCGGATCCTCCGACCCACTGCGTTGGTCCACCGATAGAGGCTCTCCTTGCTGAGGATCGAGAACAGCGCTGCCCCAAGCGCAATCCACCCGGGCCGCGTGGTGTGCTCCGCGTTGAGAGTGGCCAGCGCGTTGTAGCCCAGCGCCAGGGCCACCCCCGCAAGGGAAACGGCAATCACTACGGTCACAAGCGTCTCAATGCGCCGGTGACCGTAAGGATGGCCCGCGTCGGCAGGGGCCGACCAGTACCGGACCCCTATGAGAACGGCCAGGTCGGTGCTCACGTCAGAAAGGCTGTGAACGGCGTCCGCCACCACGGCCTGGCTGTGGCCCAGCACGCCGGCAGCAAACTTCAAGGCCGATAGCAACACGTTGACGACCAGGCCCGTCCACGTCACACGGCGGACCTGCAAAGCCTCATCCGCACCGTTGTCGCGCGGCAGCCCCCGGCTTGCCGCGTTCGACGACGTCCCCACCGCAACGACCTCCATGCTACTCCGGTTGACCGCGCAACCAATGGCCTGCCGGGCCCGCCCGAGGCCCGGTTCATCGGCCTCCACCCGACCAGTATAATGCAGCCTGATGCAATTGCGAACGCTCCGTGCGGAGCACGACGCGGCAGCGTAGTATATACTCGTCTGGCAACAACAGCCACAGGAGGAGACCACTGCCATGAAACACATACGCGATTTCCACACGGCACTGAACATCAACCGAACGCTGGAGGTGGTCGGGCGTGAGGAGTACCTCGACTACATGACCTTCCAGACCCTCTTGCCTCC
>DAOVRD010000298.1 GCA_030628375.1 Planctomycetota bacterium | reverse complement strand
GCCATTATCCGTCAGGACATGCCGCCGGACCAGGCGCCCGTCTCGCTGACCCTGGAGACGACGCGGGAGAACGCGCTGGACCAGATATGCGACCTGGCAGGGATGGCCTGGACGGTTGAGGGTGGGCTGGTGAAGATAGGTAGTCCGGAGTCGCTCCGCGAGTATGAGCTGCGCGTGTATCCCGTCTGGGACTTGCTGCAGCCCCAGCTTGCTGGCAGTGCCCCGGTTGAGCGCATGAAGAACCTTACCTTGCTTATCAAGCACGCCTGCGGGGAGGGCATTTGGGTGAATCCTTCCTCGGTTGACGTGTGGCCTTCTTCGAAGCCAGAGCCCGGTGGTCCGCAGGGCCGCGCCTGCTTCCGGCCGGAGGATCCGGGAACGCTCGTGGTCGTCCAGACCGCCGAAGTGCACAAGTGCATCGAGAAGCTGCTGCGCGAGATGCGCGGACAGCCCGCTGAGCCAGCGCGGCCCGTCCCCGACTGGGACAAGAAGGTCCACGAGCATCTCAACGACCGGGTTAGCCTGTCGTTCCGCGACACGCTGCTGCCGGATGTGGTGGACTTCCTGGAGCAGACGACCGAGGTGAGCTATGTGATTATTCGTCAGGATCTGCCGCCGGACGGCGCGCCGCTCTCGCTGAGCGTTGAGACAACCCTGGAGAAGGCGCTGAACCAGATATGTGAGCTGACGGGTATGGCCTGGACGGTGGAAGGCGGGCTGGTGAAGATAGGCAGTCCGGAGTCCCTGGCCCGTTACGAGATGCGCGTATACCCCATCCGCGACCTGCTGTTCATCACTGAGGACAGCTCCACAGGTACGGGGGCCGCGGCGGGAGGTGGCGGCGGCGGCGAGGAGACTTCGGATGCTCGCGTGCGTTTGCTGGAGCGTGCCGAGAACCTGGTGCTCATGATCAAGCTGGCCTGCGGCGAGGGCACCTGGCTGGAACTCAGGCCCGCCGGCCTGATCCGTGTAAGAGAGGGCCCGGGCGCGGGACCGCCTGCCGAACTCCCACCTGCAGCGGCCCGCGCCCGACCGCAGGGCCGCGCATTCCTCAGGGCGGATGACCCGGGGATGCTCGTGGTCGTCCAGACGGCCGAAGTGCACGAGTGCATCGAAGCGCTGCTGCGCGAGATGCGGGGCTCGCTCAAAGTGCAGGTCCAGGTCGACGTTCGGGCTCTGGTCTTCGAGCGGGGCACGACTCCCCCCGAGGCGGACGCTCTCCGTCGGACGCGCGATCTGAAGGGGCTGCTGTGGCAGGGGGGGAACTTGCGGGTCGTTCTCGCCAGCGGTCAGCAATTTGCTTTTCCCGCCCTCGCGGGGACGACGCTGCGGCCGATTGTCTCGCAGGACCGCCGATATGTGTTCCTTGAGGTATGTCTGAGCTCGCTGTCCGGAGCTTGGGCGCCGGCTACGGGGCAGACGTTGGGCATTCCCGACCGGGCCGTGCAGGCGGTGGTCGAGAGCGGTCTTCTGGCCCCCCTCATCGCGGCGCAGTGGGTGGGCGAGGAGAAGGCGAAGGAGCTGGACCTGGAGGGCTGCAGCATCGTCCTTCTGCTCAAGCCGCAGATCATCATACTTGCCGAACAGCAAGAGCGCGTCCAGTAACCCCGGGCGTGCATCGGTTCCATTTGGGGAGGAGTGTAGGATGAAGCGTCTATTGATGTTGGCTTTGGCCTTGTCGATCGCTGGTGGCTTGTTTCAGGGCTGCGCCGCTCCTTCGGCAAGCCCGGCGTTCCGGAGTTTCCCGCCGAAGACGGCGTTCGTTCCCTATGCCGACCGACCGATAACCGTTGATGGGGACCTGGCCGGATGGGGTGGCCTGCCGCCGGTTCCGCCTTCCTATACGCGCGAGCAGGAGTCCCTGAAGGTTGACCATGCCTTCTGGCTGGCCTGGCACGAGAACGGCCTCTACGGCGCCGTGATGGTGGGGGATACCGACATCCAGGTAGACCCGATGAAGATATGGGACACCGACGGGTTCAAGCTCTTCCTCGAGCTGGACCATGCCCGCAGCCACGTCGCAACCGAGAACAGCGTTAACATGGAGTTCGGGCCCTGTTGTCCGGAAGGCAATGCCGGTCCGGCTTTCATCAGCGTGCATTGGCCGGGGCTGCCGCCGACTGTGGAGCGAACCTTCCGGGCGGTGGGTAAGGAGGAGAAAACGGGGACGGTGGCGGCCTGGGCTCGCACGGAGGATGGCTACAATCTGGAGTACCACATTCCGGCGGAGGCCCTCGATCCGGCCAAGATGCAGCCGGGCACCAAGATTGGGATGACTCTGAACGTAGTGGTCGATGGCCGGGTGGTTTACCAGTTCCACGGTTTGTCCTATGAGGCCGAGACGCAGCCGGACACCTGGGGCACGGGCCTATTGGGGCAGCGGTGACAGGAAGGGCCCGCCGCGGCTGCGGCGGAACAGCACGCGGGAAAATGGGATACACGCACCCCGCATTCGGGGGACCAGTCCCCATTTTCGCCCGGCCGCCGACATCGTAAGGGCACGGCGCGTTTATCCCGAGCGAAGCCCGTCCCGAGCGCAGCCGAGGGGTCGAGGGGCCGTGCCCCTACTTGCCCACGTCTATGGTGAAGCGTTGGGTGTCGGTGCCCACGCGCTCGATGCTGGTGCCGACGAGCTTCTCCTGGCCCCAGCCGAGCGCCCCCATGTCCAGTTCGCGCACCTCGCGGTCGGTGGTGGCCGTCACGATTACGTCTGCCTTTCCGGCGGCGTCTGGGGTGCCGGACAGCAGTCCCGTGTCCTTATCTATCCTGAGCCACCGTGGCCCCCGCTCCAGCACGTAGACGGGGTGTTCTATGTCCCAGAAGCTGTTGGTCAGGTTGCCGCCCACAACGCGATTCCTCAGATCGCCCAGCGAGCGGGTGGCCTTGACTTCGCAGCGGTACGCGGCACCCACCGTGGCCGTCGCCACCGGTCTGCTGTAGATGACGGGACGCGGCGCAGCGGCATAGTCCGACGGTCCGCTCAGCTTGCCTTTGCTGTCGACCGCCACCACCCGGTAATAGGTCTTGTTGGCCGCAGGCAAGTCAATCTCCGCACCCAGAACAGCAAGCTGCGTGGCTGTGGTTTCGGCAATGAAGTTGGACGGGAAAGGCGACGTGAGTTCCTTGCTTGCACCCAGCGTCACCCTGTACGGCTCGTCGCTGATCGAGAAGCCCCTTTCGTCGCTTCCGTAGATGCGGTAGCTGGCCGGACGGCGGCCCACCGGGTTGGGCTTCCATTTGAGAACACCGTGGCGCTTGTCCTTGTCATAGTCCAGCGTTACGTCCAGCGGATAGGCCGCTCCACGAGCTGTGAAACTCCACGTCTCGCTCCACGGTCCCCACACGCCCTTCTCATCCTTGGCGCGCACATGCCAGTAGTACTTCGTGCCCGGTGTCAGCAGCCCGACGTAGGGCAGCGTGTACTGCGCCTTGCCCTTGTCCTTGGTGCGGGTAATGAGCTTGTAGAAGTTGGTGGACAGAGGCCAGCGCATGTCCGGCCGGTCGGAAAGTTCGAAGTGGTAGTCGGTGATCCTGTCGCCGTCGGCGTCGGTGGCTTCCTTCCATTGAAAGACGATGTCCGTGCCGTCGCTCTCGCCTCCGTCCGCGGGGGCCACGGGTGCGGGTGCGGCTTGCGGCGGCCTGGACGCGGAACGTTCCACCCACTCATGGGTGATGCGCACGGAGCGTTTGCCCTCTGTCTCGTCCGTGTACGTGAACTTGTTCTCTCCCACGGTCATGCCCGGCAGCACCAGCGGCGCCATTTGCAGGTCGTTGATGATGGCCAGACGCTTCAGCCGGGCCGCGCCTGACAACTGGCAGCGCAGCCGGTAGCTGTAGCGCGGGGGTGCCCCGGTGGGCGGAAAGAGACTGTCCAGATTCGTGCCGTCCACCTTCTGCCATGACTTGTCGTCGAATGAAAGCTCGAACTGCGCGCCGGTGTCCTCTCTCTCCAACCTGCCGCCGACGACCAAGTACGGCGTCTGCACCGCCCAGATGATCGTCGCGTCCTTGCCCTCTTCGGCAGACAAACCGTCCGGGCCGGACTTGACGTTCTCCGCGCTGACCGCGCCCTTCCTCCAAAGGCCGCCGGACAGGTCCGGCCGGTATTCCCAGAGGCCGTTGCAGATCGTATAGGGATACCTGAGTGTCCTGCTGCCGAAGAGCTTAAGAGGGGACAGATATCCCCAGCGCCAGACCAGGGCTTCGCCCGGCCTGAGGGTCATGTTCATGGTTGTGCCGTGACGGCAGTTGCGGTTGCCGCTGACGACGGCTTCGGCTGCGAATGAGGCGGCAAAGGACTCGTCCAGGCGGCGGACATCGGTCAGCATTATGCCCATGGTATGGGCACGCTTGATCAGGTCGTGGTCCCGCACCAGGTCCTGGTCATCGGCCACGGTCTTGTTGTCCCGCAGCAGGAAGAGGCTGTGCTGGTCGCCGTCCAGAAAGTGCCAGCGGTCGTCGAAGAAGACCCGCGAGGTCGTGTGCCCTATGGTCCCGGCTGAGGGGCTGACTTTCAGGCCGGCATGACGCCACAACCCGGTCAAGTGGGTGGCATTGGCGCCGCAGGTATAGTAGCCGTAGACATTGTACACCTTCACGGGGTCTGTGGACTCTCCGCTGTCGAAGTGATAGCGGTAGCGGCATTCCTGGAACCAGATGGCCTTGGCCTTCTCGCTGTCGCTCATGCTCGGCGTGATCGCTGCATTGACAATCTCGTCCACGGTGCGGAACAGGTTCCGGCCGTTGGACAGCCAGGGGTTGACAACGTCGGTGTCGCCCACGTTCTCCATGCGCACCATGCGGTTGGATTCCCAGGTCTGCTCCAGGGCGCCCTCCACGTTCATGCCCACGCCCATCGGTGAGCAGCAGTTCCGGCCGTCCATAGTGCCGCCCTGGGTGACGGTGTACTCATGCCGTCCCGCCACAATCCCCTCGACGTGCTGCCTGGGGACGTCCGTCGGGTCTGTGTTGTCCGCCCAGGGCTCCAGATGCCTATGCCGGTCAGATTGTGCCTCGCACATGCTCTGCTCTCCACCGAACATCAGAAAGGCGACAGCCGCCGTCCAAAGCCACCGATAAGCCGTCATCGCTCTCTCCTGGCCGCTTGTGCAAAAGGGGATCCCGGCTCCGAATGCCGGGTATAGTACTCCGTC
>DAOVRD010000138.1 GCA_030628375.1 Planctomycetota bacterium | reverse complement strand
TTCGCCTGGGTGCGAAAGAAGGCATTGACTCTATTCAGCGGGACATTTTTCCCGTATTCACAGGCGAGGATTTCAGTAATCTCGGCAAGGTTGCGGTTGCCGTCGGCCCAGAACAGCGCCCAGGGCTTGAGCTTCGAGGCGCGGATGCGCTCGGCAATCGGGGCCGGCGTGTTCTCCGGCGTCGGGGAGATGGGCACGGTGCGGCGGGGGATTCGTTTCGCCGCCGCCGGCACGCGCTTGCGCACCGGCCTCTTTGCGCGGGGGGCGCCCTCGACAGCCCTGCCCACTTCCTCCCGGCAGGACGACAGATGCGAGAGTATCTCCGAGCGATCGCCGCCCCACATCCAGCGCCCGAGCCGTTCGAGCGAGGTGCGGTGCCGATCGGCGAGGTACTGCGCCTGTTCGGGCGAGCGCTTCCGGCCCAGCGCGCGGATGCGCTTGAGGGTCCATTTCGTTTCCGCAGAGGCCAGGTCCAGCAGGTCGGGGCTTGCGGCATCGGCCAGGTAGTAGAGGTAGCCGGCCATGGCGGCGGCGCAGACGGCCAGCCCGCGCGGACTGAGCACGCCGATCGTGTCGGCGGAGCTGTGGTAGAAGTTGAGGGCCTTACGGCCCCGCCCGTAGTGGGTCGCAAGCCAGGGACACGGGAAACCGTACTTCGGATCGCCCAGGAGGGTGTCGGCGGTGGACATAAACGGCTCGTGGTGCAGCTTGTAGCCCGGGTTACTCAGGTCCAGGGCGGCGCGGACGACGGTCTCCCCAACGCGGTCAACGAAACCCGCCGACATGGGGATCGTATCGTGCCATTCCAGCCGCCCGCCGCAGAGCCCGGGCCTGGCGCCCATCGAATCGAGGCAGACCCCTGCGAGAGGCGTCTGCAGCCGCCGCACGTTCTCCACGTAGTTGAAGAAACCATAGCATTCGTAGCCGTGCAGCAGGCGGATGGACCGCCGGGGCCGGGGCAGCACGCCTTGCGCGATGAGTCCTTCGAGGAGGTGGGCGATTTCGAGGCAGACGCCCCCTCCCGACGCGTTGTCGTGGGCGCCGGTCTCGGTGCTGTGGGCGACGGCCCACACTTCATCCTGGGGGTCGTCGCGCCCGACGACGATGCCGCTGATCACATCGTGCGAGCCGACGTACTTGCGGACCTGCACGTTCGTGCGCAGCGTCAGGGCGCCGTGTTTGCGGGCCAGCTTGCGCAGCATCTTGCCCTGGTTCTCGGAGACGGCGAGTCCGACCAGCCGGGTCGCGGCGTTCTCGATGTTGATGCCGCCCGAGCCGAACTTCGTCCACCCGACGGCGTCGGGCAGCCTGGGCACGGGCCGGTCGCAGATTACGCCCGCCGCGCACTTCTCCGTGAGCTGCTTCAGTATGTCGGCCGGCCACATGCGCGTCAGGACCATCCACCCGGCGAGGCTGCCGGCCCGGCGCGCGTTGAGTTCGTCCTTCGTGTCAATGACGACGAGCCGGTTCGTCATGCCGCCCGGGGGGTGGAGCTGGTCCATTGGATGACGTGCCACGGGTTCTTCGCGTAGTCCAGCACGCGTCGCCGCACCGGCCGTATCACTTCGGCGGTGGCAGCCAGGATGTCCTCGGCCTCATGGACGATCCAGCGTCCCGAGCCGATTCTGCCGCCTGTGGGGATGCGGTAGACCTGGGTGTCGGCGCCGGCAGCTTCGTAGTGCCGGACGATCGTCCGCGTGGTCTCACGGAACCGATCGAATGAATTCCAGTGGTCCGTCTCGACGATGTCGGCCACGAAACCCACGGCCCGGCGTCCGTCGGCGCCGCGGAGCAGGTGGGGCAGGACGCCCTTGCAGAATCTCGCGAGCGTGCGCGGTCTTCGGTAGTACATCGCCGTAGCTCCCCATCGTGCCTTTCGCGTGCCCGACCCCCCGGCGAGACGCCGGGGCTACCCAAACAAGGGTAGGCGGGGCGTCTCGCCCCGCGGCACGAGCCGCTAGGATCAGATCGCGATGCGCTTGAACTGCGGCAGGTAGCGGCGGTTGCGCTTCAACATCTCGCCCGTCATCTGCTTGATCTCGGCCAGCGAGAGCACGGCCGCCGTCAGGGGATCGTAGCAGATCGCCTGATAGACCAGCGTCGGGTCGCCCGTCAGCGCCGCTTCAACGGCCATCTCCTCCACGGCGATGCTGATGTTGTTGAGGGCCGCAAGTTGAAGCGGGAGCGGACCTACGTACAGCGGATTGAGTCCCCGGCGGTTGACCAGCACGGGCACTTCCACGCAGGCGTCCTGCGGCAGATTCGGAATCAGCCCGGTGTTCGGCACGTTTCCGTTGAACTTGTAGGGCTCGCCGCCCATGAAGGCGTCGATGATGCAGGCGGCGTACTCGTGCCCGCGTTCGAGCGAGATCGGCGCGCCCTTCTTGAACCAGTCCTTCACCTCCTTCTTCCAGGTCTTCTCGCGGCTGCGGTACTCCTTCAGGATGTAGGCGTATACTCCCGGGTTCCAGCCGGTGCCGTGGGTGCAGTACTTCTCGATCAGGTCGGGCCGCTTCCGGAACCACCAGGTGTACTCCGAGTTGTGTCCGCTCGACTCGCTGACGTAGTAGCCCAGGGCCAGGAACATCTCGTTGCGCACGATCTCCGCGTTGTAGATCTCCGGCTTCTTCATGGCCCGGCGGATGAGGGGATAGGCATCCTTGCGGTCCTTCTGGAACTCCACGTACCAGGCCTGGTGATTGATGCCGCCGCAGACGTAGGTGATCCGGTCCATCGGGGTCTTGATCCACCCCGCCAGCATCCTGGCCGTGCCCTGGACGCTGTGGCAGAGGCCGCTGACCTGGATGTCGCTGCTTCGCTGCATCGCGCGGCAGAGCATGCCCATGGGGTTGGTGTAGTTGAGCAGGATCGCGTCCGGGCACAGGCGCTCCATGTCCTTGCAGATGTCCACCATGACGGGGATCGTGCGGAGCGCCCGGAACACGCCGGAGACGCCGCGCGTGTCGCCGACGTTGGTGTCCACGCCGTACTTCATGGGGATCTCGATGTCGTGGCCCCAGACATTGGTCTTGCCCACCAGGATCGTGCATAGCACGGCGTCGGCGCCCTTGAGCGCCTCCTGCCGGTCGAGCGTCGCCTCCACCCTGGCGGGGTAGCCGCCCTTCTCGATGATGCTCCCCACCGCCCTGCGGGCGAACTCGAGGCGCTCCTTGTTGACGTCCATCAGCACAAGCGTGGCGTCCTTTAGCAGCGGGAACGTCAGGATGTCCCGCACCAAGCCGCGCGTGAACCCCAGGCTCCCGGCACCGATGAAGGTGATTCTGGCCATCTTGCCTCCTTCTCGTCGGAGTCGTGTCGCCAGCGGGCCACTCACCCGCCGAGGACCCATCGTCGCACCGGGGCTCAAACATACGCCCAGCACCCGGCGCTGTCAATGCTCGCGGCGAGCCGAGTTCTTGACCCGTCGAATCCGACGGCGTAAGATTCTTGCACATCGGCACGCCGCGTGCCCCGCGGCTGTTGACTTCACCGGCAAGAGAGGCAGAGCCATGGACGACCTCCAACTGGACGACGGGAACCGGCCGGCATCAGTCGCAGGACGCCTGCGGCCGTGGCATTGTGCGGTCGCCCTGGCAGCGATGATGCTTTGCGGATCGGTGGCGGCGCAGGAAGCGCTGCTGCTTTCCGACTTCGAGGATGCCGCCGCCCTCCAGGAGTGGGAGATCAACGCCGGCACGCCGGCGCTGGTGACGGAAGGTGCCACGCACGGGAAGCAGGCGTTGCAGATCACCTTCGATCCCACGGCCCGCTATCACGGAGCCTACATGTACTGGCGGCGCGTGCCGCGTGACTGGTCCCGCTTCGACGCGCTGGCCGTTGACGTGCTGAATCCCAATGCGGAACCCGTCGCCGGCTACGTCCTCATCGCCGACAGGGCCTGGGAAGAGGGCGGCCGCACCTATTGGAATCGCCATAACGCCTCGACCACCTTTGCCCCGGGCCGCACCACGTGGGTGATCCCCGTGCGCGGGCTGTATCGCGGCGAAGCCGGCAGCCGCAACAACGACATCAAGCGCGACATTGACCCCGACAGCATCGTCCGGCTGGACTTCGGGTTCGGCGCCAGGGGCACAACGGGGCGCATCATAGTGGACGCGGTCAGGTTCGTGAAGGCCAGCCGGCCTGCGGGAGTCTGGGCCTTCGATTTCGGCCCGCCCAGCCAGTCGGTGATGCCGGGCTGGACGCCGGTCTCGCACGAGAGCCGCTACGCGCCCGAGCAGGGCTTCGGCTGGGGACCGCAAGGCGGAACGCCGTGGAACGGCGCCGACCGGGACACCACCTTCGGCACGATGCTGCTGCGGGACTTCTGCGAGGCCGGCGGCTACAACTTCCACGTTGACGTGCCGCCCGGCCGCTATCGAATCATCGTGTTCTACGAGAACTGCGGGTACTGGGGCGGCGAGCAGGCCATGCACCGCGAGCGGCGCATCCTGGCCAACGGGCGCTTGGCATGGGAGGAATCGAGGCCGGACGGGCCCGCGCACGCCCTGTACCGATTCGAAGACGTGGAACCCGTCGGCGTGGACATATGGGACACCTACATGAATGCGGAGATCGTCCGTCCCGTCGAGCTGCGCGCCGACGCGGCCGACGAGGGACTCACGCTTCGTTTCGAGGCCGACCGCACGTGGGGCAGCAAAGTGGCCGCTCTGGTCCTGCATCGTGCCGACGACAACGCCGCGGCAGCGTGGGTCGCCGATCAGCTCGACGCACTGGCGGAGGAGTTCCGGGCAAAGGCCGTCTGCCTGGACCGCCCCCCTCCGGCCTTCAACGTGCCGGCGGAATGGGACAGGGCGGGCCTTGTCGCCTGGCCCGTCGGCATCGAGGACACAGTCACGCCGAACAGCGTTCCCGAAGGGCCGGTCGCGGCGCCCGGTGCGCTGTCCCTGTCGCGTCTTGCAGTTCGGGGCGAGTACGAACCGTTCTGCCTCGCGGTGCGGCCGCAGCGCGACCTCGGCGTGTGCCGCATCGTGTTGGAGCCGCCGGACGGCCCCGCCCGACTTGAGAGCGTCGCCAATGTAGTGCGGTACAACACAAGTCGAGGGTTCAACAGCATTGCATACCGCATCCGCCCGCATACCCTCCGTCCGGCCAGCGAACTCCCGCTGACCAGGGGAGTCACGCGCCAGATAATAGTCAACGTGCGCGTGGACGCCGATGCGCCGGCTGGCGACTACGGCGGCGCGCTTGTGATCGCCGACGACGAGGGAAAAGAGCTGCTCAGGGCGCCGCTGCACCTTTCGGTGCGACCCGTGACGCTGGATCGGACAACGGAGTTCTCGATGGGATTCTTCGGCCTTATGCCGCCCGGGATGATTCCCGAGGGACCTCGCCGGCAAGCGCTACAGCAGACCCTCGCTATGCTGCGCGAACACGGGATGAACGCCGTCTCGGGCGGACCGAACTGGCAACTCAAGGGCTGGCAGAACGGCCGGCCCGTCATTGACTTCGGCGAGATGGACGGGTTCTTCCGGCTGCTGAACAAGCACGGGTTCAACCGGCCGTTGAACGGCTACGGGGGCGCGCGGTTCCTGGGACTGCACCAGAGATTCGCGTACGAGAAGGGGCGGACCGGCGAGCAGGTCGAGAAGCAGAGCGGGCTCCCCTACGAGGAGGCGGTGATGCGCGCCTGGCAGGCCGTGGACGCCCAAGCCCGCCGCGAGAACTGGCCCGCCATCCTGTACGCCATGTGCGACGAAACGCGCGTCCGAGACAAGGCCGAGCGCGAGCTTGCCTTCATGCGGATAATGGGCGACGTGAGCGCCGCCTTCCCCCTCACGGTGCGCACGAGCGGCTCGTACAGCGTGAACTTCCGCAGCCGTCCGACAGACAAGGACGACCTGCTCTACTGGCACCAGCAGTTCTTCGACGTGCTCGACATCAACTCGCTCAACTCCCATGACGAGTCGGTGATGGCCGAAGCCCGCAAGCTCGGCAAGGAGGTCCACATCTACAACCAGGGCCGCACGCGCTACTCGTTCGGCCTCTACCAGTGGAGCGAGTGCCGGAAAGGCGTGCGCGCGCGTTGGCAGTGGCACTTGAGCGCGCTGCACGGCTACCAGTTCTTCGACCTGGACGGCCGCGAGCCCGACACCGCCATGATCTGCTACGGCCGCAGCGGGATCTACCCGACCATTCACTTCGAGCGCTGCCGGGAGGGCGCCGAGGACTTCTACCTCTGCCAGACTCTCTGGAACCTGATCCAACGCAAGAGGCTGCGGGGAGAAGGGACAAGGGCCGCAGACGCGGCGTCCGCCCTTCTGGAAAGCGTCACGTCGCAGGTCAAGCTCAACCAACGCCGCCCGCCTGAAGGCTATGACGCCGACCGCTTCAAGGCCGAAGTAGTGGCCGCCATCGAGAGCCTGAACGAGTCGTAGGGGCACGGCGTGCCGTGCCCTTACAGCACCGAGGCGAGGGTCTCGGGAAAGCGCGGCGCTACTTCCTCCGGCGGGCCCCCGCAAGTCGCATCAGGTGATCCCAGGTATCAACCAGCCGAAGTTGCCTGGTGCGGCGAAGCAGCCCATAGCAGTCGGGCAGATCAAAGTGCTTCGACAAGCCCAACGCCATGGCGGAACGCGGCCACTCGGTCACGGGATGTTCCATCAGGTCCGCGTAGGATGAGGGCGCGTTGTGCAGCCGGACACGTCTGACCGCCGGATGAAGGCAGCCGGCAAAGGCCGCCGTCAGCGATCCCAGCCCCCGCCCCACCAGCTCCACACGCCTGCACCCCTTGCTCGCCAACAGGTCCAGCACACACAGCAAGTCGTGGACCCGTCTGCCCAGATACGGTTCGCTCAGCATCTGGCCGTGGACGGCGTACATGTAGTCACTGCCGTAAGGGTGGAAGAACTCCGACACCCTGCAAGTCAAAGCCTCCGTCAATCCGATGCCGCGCACGTCCACGGCGAAGATCTCCCTCCTGTTCGGCGCCAGCCCCGACCGGACGTCTTCCTCAGTCGAAACGTGAGGCACGAAAACCGTCGCGCCCCGTCGCTCCGGCAGGTGGAAACGCCCATCGGGGCCGTACAGGTGGAGAATGACCTGAATCCCAGCTTCGCTCTCCACGGCGAACAGCGAGTGGCTCTTGAACCGACTGCTGCCGGAAGGACGGGGGCGGAGGACCCGGTAGTGCGGCACGCCCGTCCGCGCCGGAAGGCCGAGCGCCCGCACGATGGCGCGCTTCAGTGCAACGCCACGCAGCCGGCGGCGGCCCGCTTCGACGGCTCGCGCTTCTTCCTTCAGCAGAACCGACATGTTCCGGGAGCCCGCCTTCAGGACGCTGCCCTCGGGAGCAGCCCACAGGGTCCTCTCCTCCTCGGGTCGGCTCTCGGAAGGCCGAACGGTCGCCGGCCGGCCCGCGTGTTTGCCGAAGAAGCGATACATGGCGTGGCGATTGTCCGCGTAGAAACCGTGACCGTGGGAACCGACGAAAAGCTCAACCTTGTCCTCCGCGCCGACGATGCGGTAGAGCCTTCGCAGCTCCTCGAACGTCTGCCGCAGCCCGCGCACGTCGAAGTAGTCGTCCTGCTGCCCCAGCAGGAGAACCGGCCTGGGGATCTGGGCCACGAAGTAGTCGGCGAAGTCGAGCCCCGCGGCCAGTATCCCGGGCGGGGTCTGCTCGGAATCGGCGGGCAGTTCGTTCTCCAAATTGCACAGGAAGGTGGTGATGAAACACGAAGGCGCAGCCATCGTAACGCGGTCGTCCAGGGCCGAAACGTAAGTGGTCAGCGTGCCTCCCCCCGAATTGCCCGTGACGCCCACCCGCGTGCGGTCCGCCTCGGGTCGCCCCAGAAGATAGTCCAGCCCGCGGATGCCGTCCCAGGCGCGCCACATGCCGAAGAAATCCCCGAGCAGCGCCAGGCGATTCCCGAACATGTTGTGCTCGTGGCAGCAGTTGCCGGGCCGGAAGGAACCGATGCGCCGCCTTATCTGATAGCGCTCGCCCTGGCTCAAGGGATCGTAGACCAGCACCATGTAGCCGCGCCGCGCCAGCCCGCTGGCAAACGCCTGGTACATGTCGTAGGCCTTGCCCTCCGCCGAATGACCGCACGGCCCGAGAACGACCGGGAAAGGTCCGCCCCCATGCGGGACATAGAGGTTCGCCGTGACCTTGAAGCCCGGACGGCTCTCGTAGATGACCTTCTCGATGGCATACGCCTTTCGACGGACAACCCCGGTGGTGACGGGGTTGAGGGGCGTCTTCTTCGGGCGGGGCGCGAAGCAGGAACGGAGCCTGCGGCGCACCTGATTCCGAAGTCGCAGAACGTCCTTCCTGGTGCGCACTTGCTTGCGTTCTTCCGCCCTGGCAGCCGCCAGTTCACGCAAGCGCGCCACGTAGTACTCCTGCACCATGTGCGGGTAAACAGATTCGGACATAACGGTTCTCCACAGTTCAGTTTGACTCTGTGCTTTCAGCCCAGGCCAGTCTAGCGGAACGGCATCCTGTTGACCAGCCCGATTCTTGCCAAAGGCCAGCCAATGGGCTAACATCCCGCGTGCCGGCGAAGCGAGACTGGTATCGGCAGGAGGGACATGCCATGAAGATTCCGGTGCAGGGCCGCTGTGTGCATCTGCGATGGATATTGGGCCTGATGCTCGTCCTGGCCATTCCCGGCCCCCTCGACGCGCGAGGCGCCGAACGGTGGCGCGCCATGATATCGCCTTCGGGCAAGATAGTGCTCTCGCTGGGCCGCACGCGTGTGGCGACGGTCACGCCGGGCGTCTTCGAAACGACCTGGCGCCTGGGGACTTTCAGCGCCGGCGAACCGGGGCCGGAAGGGACGAACGTCCAGCAAGGCAAAGTGCGCATGCCGAGCGGTGCGGTTGTGGATTGCACACTTCGATCTGCTCCGATCGCCGGGGGCGTCCGGCTTGCCTATCGGCTCACCCCGCGGTCAGAGATCACGGTGAACAGCACGCACATCTCGATGGACTTCCCCATTGACCTGGTGGCCGGCGGCGAATTCGTCGTTGACGGCGAAGTCGGCACGATTCCCGTCGCGTTCGGGGACGTTCATCTCAACTCGGCACCTGCCAGGTCGGTGCGGATTCCCGTGCACGGCGGTTCGGCTTTGTGCCTCGATTTCGACTCACCAACGCCGGTGCTCCTCCAGGACAACCGGCAGTGGGGGCCGTCATTCTCGGCACGCATCGGGCCGCAGTTCAGCGAAGGCCATGCCTGGCCGGCAGGCGAGGCGCTGGACATAGTCTTCAACCTCACGGCGAAGGAGGGCATCGAAGTGGAATACGACGAACCGGTGACTATCGAGGCAGGAGCTGACTGGATACCGCTTGCGACCGAGCTGGACATCGCTGCCGGCTCGGCGCTGGATTTCTCGCAGATGGGTCAGGTCGATCCGCCTGCGGGCAAACACGGCTGGCTCATCGCGACGCCGGACGGCCAGTTCGCGTTCGAGAAGGACCCGGAGACTCCCCGGCGCTTCTACGGGGTGAACCTGTGTTTCAGCGCGCACTACATCTCCCCCGACGAGGCAGACCGCCTGGCCGAAAGGCTGATGCGCCTGGGCTACAACACGGTCCGATTCCATCACTACGAGCGCGAACTCGTTGACCGCTCAAAGGGCACCTCAACGGCACCCAGCAGCGAGAGGCTGGACCAACTGGACTACCTGGTGGCCGCCCTCAAGAAGCGCGGCATCTACATGACGACGGACATCTTCGTCTCCCGGCCCGTCCTGGCAAGCGAGATATGGGACGGCGCCACCGGCGACGTCGGCATGAACGACTTCAAGATGCTGGTGCCCGTCAACGATCGAGCATTCGAGAACTGGAAGGCCTTTGCCCGCAACCTGCTCACCCACGTCAATCCCTATACGGGGCTGACCTACGCGCAAGACCCCGCCATGCCATGGCTCTGCATGATCAACGAAGGCAACGCGGGCAACCACATCAGAGACCCGGACGAGCGTGTGGAACGGGATTGGGCCAAGGCGTGGAACGCCTTCCTGGCGAGGCGGCACGGCAGCCGGGAAGCGCTGGAGAAGGCCTGGGGCGTTTCGCCCGATGGCGATCCGCTCGCCGGCACGGTGCCCCTCTTCAAGAACGCCCGTGACGACTCCCCCCGGGGCCGCGACCTGGTCGTCTTCCTCGCTGAGGTCGAGCGCGACATGTTCGCAAAGATGAGGCGTTTCCTGCGGGACGAGGTGG
>DAOVRD010000301.1 GCA_030628375.1 Planctomycetota bacterium | reverse complement strand
CGCCGGCCCGAGGTACGTCGGCCCCCCGCTCGGGGGAGACGACCCCGACCTTTCCGTGGATATCTGGGGCGTGCCGAGGAAGCTCGTGACCCTCGAGGTGAGGGGGCACCTGGAGCACTACAAGGAGGTGGTCGCGCCGCCGCTGTCCGATGCCGCCACGGTGGAGGATATCGAGAGTTATCCCCATTGGCCCTCGGCCGACCTGTTCGATTACGGGGTCATCGAGTCGCAGTGCGACGGCGTCCGCGAGCAGGGGCGCGTCGTTGTGTTCATGGGTGACCGGCTCAATCGCGTCGCGCAACTGAAGCCGGCCATGTACATCCGCGGCGCCGATTGCATCATGCTCGACATGGCCGCCGGTCCTGGAATCGCCCACGCCATCTTCGGCAGGATCAGGGCGTTCTATCTCGAGTACCTGGAACGGATCCTCCGCGCGGCGAACGGGAAGATTGACATCGTGCTGACGGGGGACGATTTCGGCTCGCAGGAGGGCCTGCTGGTGTCGCCGGCGATGTGGACGGATTTCCTGCGCGAAGGGTTCGCCGATTACGTCGCCCTTATCCAGGCTCATGGGGCGGTCGCGATGCATCACACGTGCGGCTCGGTCGGCGCGATCATCCCGGCCATGATGGAGTGTGGCCTGGACGTGCTCCAGTCCCTTCAGCCCGAGGCGCGGGGGATGGAGCCGGCGAGGCTGAAGGCCGAGCACGGGGAGCGGCTCGCCTTCCACGGAGGCGTTTCGATCCAGAGGACGCTGCCATACGGGACGCCTGACGACGTGCGCAAAGAGGTCCAGCACCTTGCCGCCGTGATGGGGGAGGGCGGCGGCTACGTCTTCTGCACCGCCCACAACGTCCAGGCCGACACTCCGATGGAGAACGTGCTGGCCCTTGTGGGCTCCTACCACACCTGCGGCGCCTACGCCTGAACTGCGTGCCGCGTTCGGCCGGCCGGTCTCTGCGCTCGGGCCGGGCGAGGCCCTCTCGTGGAGCGGGCGGCATGGAACCAACGCGGGGGAATCGAGGTCCATGGTCAAGACTGTGAAGGAACTTCTGGCGGCACTGCCGCGCGAGGTCGCAACGTTCGACGGCAGCGATTATCCGCTTCCCCTTTGCCAGGCGGTGCTGGGCGAAGTTCCGAGTGTGGGGGAAGTGCGCGAACGGCGGAGCTTCTTCGTGCTGCGTCCGGCCGATGTCGAAGACGGCGTCGAGATGGTCGGGATGCCAGGCGCGTCGTTGGGCGTGTTGATCGAGGCGGCGGAGGCGGGCCTCGATCCCGTGGTGTGCGAGTACCTGGAGCGAACGGCGATGGAATTGCCCGGCTACCTGTCCGCCGTCCGGGTCCTCTCGTCCGATCCGTTCACGCTCGGCGTGCGCGCTCCCTCGAGATGGAGGGCCGGACCGAGCACACCGTGAGCGAGTTCGTTGCCTGCATCGAGTGCCAGTCGTTCTCGCACAGCCACGTGTGCATCGTCACGCCGGACCATCCGCCGATGTGTGGCCGTGAGCGCGGACAGGTCAAGGCGGCGGCGCTGTTCGGGGCGACGTGGCACCCGTACCGGCGCAGGGGTCTGAAGCCGCGGGAGCTTCGCGAAGTGGTGCCGAAGGGAAGGTGCCTCGACCCCGAACGCGGCGAGTACGAGGGGATCAACGAGGCGGCGCGTCGGCTGACCGACGGCGTTATCCAGCGGGTGTTCTTGCACAGTCTTAGCGATTTCCCGCACAGTTCGTGCGGCTGCTTCCATTACCTGGCTTTCCGCATGAGCGGCCGCGGGATCGGCGTGATGCACCGGGGTTTTGAAGGGCAGGCGCTCAACGGCGAGACGTGGGACTTGCCGGCCAATCGGGCCGGCGGCAAGCAGGCCGACGGTATCACCGGCCTGAGTGCCGGCTACCTGCGCTCCGCCGAGTTCCTGAAAGGCGACGGTGGGCTTGTGGCGGTCGTCTGGGCCACGGAGAAGGCGGTAGAGGAGTTCCAGGACCTGCCGCCATCGGGCTTCGCAGCCGGCCGCAGTAGATCCGGGTTCTGCAATAGCCCCTAAGGCTCGCCTTGCAGAAAAAGGAACCGCCCGGCTCTTGCACCTGAGCCGAGCGGTTAGCTCCTTCCGTGCCGAACCCAGCAGGTGAGTTCGGCCCTCA
Source organism: Planctomycetota bacterium (assembly GCA_030628375.1). Classification (GTDB taxonomy): domain Bacteria; phylum Planctomycetota; class Brocadiia; order SM23-32; family SM23-32; genus DAOVRD01. Next base: position 2,980 of record DAOVRD010000301.1, on the reverse strand, counting down.
ACCTGTGGACTTACTTCTTCTTCCTCTTCTTCTTGGTTGCCTTCTTCTTCTTCTTCTTTGCGGCCTTCTTCTTGGTCGCTTTCTTCTTGGTCGCCTTCTTCTTTACGGCCTTCTTCTTCTTCGCTTTCTTCTTCGCCATTGAGCTTTGCCTTTCCATTGCTATCCCAGGATGCGCGTCTGCATCGAGGGTCCCCCGCGCGTCAGCGCGAAGGACAGACCGTTGGGGACGGCCCGTTGGTTCGCAGACATGACGCCGGTCCAATGGTCAGCTTGACCGGACGCGAAGCGAGATGGTCTTCATCCTCTCCTCGAGTTGCCTCCCTCCTCGAAAGAGTTCGCGAAGCAGAACATAACAAGCCCCTTCTGTCGCACACATACATGACCACTCACCTGCTAATCTTACATACCTTGGCTTGTCGGAGTCAAGACTTTCTTTCGGTTTTCGGCGCGAATCGCTTTTTTCTTCGGATGGTCTGTTCGGAGAATGAGGTGCCCGATCGCGCGCGCGGTCGTGAGAGCCGCATGTCAACGCATTGCCGATCGGCGTTCATGCCTGGCGGAGCGCGGAAACTTCGGCGGCAACCTGCCCGCTGATGCTGCAACGAGTCGGGCTAACGGATCCGGGTCGGCGTGCGGTGGATCAGGTGGCGTGTTAGCGACAGTGGTCGAACGCTTCGAGCATGGCCATGACGTTCTCGATGGGCGTGTTGGCCTGGACGTTGTGGATGGCGTTGAAGACGAAGCCGCCGCCTTCGGCGAAGATGCTGACGCGGCTTTCCACTTCCTTCCGCACCTCGTCGGGCGTGCCGAAGGGAAGCGTCTTCTGCGTGTCCACCCCGCCACCCCAGAACGCAATGCGCTCACCGTACGTCCGCTTCAGGTGTTTCGGGTCCATGCCGTCCGCAGAGCACTGGACGGGGTTCAGGACGTCGAACCCGGCCTCCACGAAGTCGCCGATCAGCGGCTCCACCCCGCCGCACGAATGGATGAAGGTCTTCCACGTCGTGTTGGCGTGCACCCAATCGTTCACCCGTTTGTGGAAGGGCTTGTACAGGTCCCGGTAGGCATCGGGCGAGATGAACGGACCGCGCTGGGTGCCGAAGTCGGTCCCGGAGACGAAGAGCACCTCCACCCGCTCGCCGACCACCCGGTGGACGCGCTCCAGGTTAGCCAGAGCGATGTCACACTGCCCTGCGAATACCTGCGCGACGAAACCCCGGCGCGTGACGGTGGAGACGTACCACTCCTCCACGTCGCGGATGCCCTTCGGGTACTTCAGGAATGGCGCCGGCACCAGGGCAATGTCCCCGAAGCCTGCACTGGCGAACGCGCCGACCAGCGCCAGGTCCGTGTTGGCGTGCAGGTCTGCGGCTTCGGTTTCCAGCCGCGCCAGCTCCTCCTGCGAGACCGGTCCGAACTCTTCCAGATTGTCCTCGACACGCAGGTCTTCTTCGACGATGGTCGGCTGGCGGATGATCGTGTCGAAGTAGTAACCGCCCGGCGGCATGCGCCCGCTCGGCGGCGCAGAGCGATCGCCTTCGGGGTACATCAGGATCGAGCCGTCCTTCTCGGGCTCCGTGTTGAAACGGCCGGGCACCAGCACGGGTGTGCCGTCGAACAGACGCCACGGCTTCCAGTCTCTGTTCTCAAAGCCGAACAGGTTCCGCCTGCCGGCGACGCCCGCCGTGTCTATGCCGAGGGCTTCGCGGAGGTCGGCTCCCACTTCGCCGAGCATCTGGTAGGGCTCGACGACCTTGACCGGCTCGCCGGGCGCGTCCAGCCCAAGCTCCTGGCGCAGCTTGTAGAGTATGCCGGCCGCAATGCCCGTTACGGCCGTCGCGCCGAAGTCCATGGGGACCTTGTCGGGCTCCCGGTGGGCGAGCGCGGCTCGAACCCTCTCCCTGGCGGTCATCTGCGGCCCCCCTTTCCGGGCGAAGCGGGCTGAACGGCAATCGGCGGGCGTATGCTAACGCGGCGTGAGGATCCCTGCAAGGGGGGAAGGCCGGCCATGTCGCGCCATGTCGCGCGCACGCGGCGGTCCCTACAGCACGCACGCTACCATCGAAAGATGGGCCGCCGCGCTGTGATGAAGGTCTCGCACCTGCCGGACGTCCTGCGTGTAGCGGTCGCGTCTGCGGGGGTTCGACCATATCTTGTCCAGGCCGCTTCCCTCGCCGTAGGGCGCGAGTTTCTGCGCCATCTCAGCGTAAGCGGCCGCTGCTTCATCCACGCAGCCACCGTTGCACAGGGAAGGCAGGAACGCCTTGGCACGCCTGAGGAAGTGCATGGCGGATAGCTGCGTAGTCCGTACCCGGCTCGCGGTTCTTTCCGCGCAGTGCCAGCCGTTGCGGCCGCACGCCGGGCAGAACTGCTCGCGCTCCAGGTGGGCGAGCCAGGCGTCGTAAAGCTGACCGCCGTAGGCGAAGCCGTCGCGTTCAAAAGACCCGACGGCGACGGCGGCGCCGAAACGCAGCGCTTCCCGCAATGCCTCGCACCGGGTCAGGCTGCGCTCGGCAGGCCGGAGGATGTACATCGGGCTGGCCGGCCTCGCCTTGCACCGTCCGGCCAGGTGTCCCGGGCTCGACAGTGCGAGCTGTGACGGATCATCGTGCCAGTCGGTGACGATGCTCCAGCAGGGCCAGGATTCACAGAGGACCACTTCGCCCTTCTTCACGGCGTTGCCGGCATGGCGAGCGAAGGCCGCTGACATCTCCTCGCATCCCGGCCCCGAAGGCGGGGAACGTTCCACGGTGAAGCCGAGCGTGTGGCCGAGGAACTCCATGCGCTCGTTGTTGCCGCGCTCCATCCACCATGACACGCAGGGCTCCCGTTTGCTCCACACGGGCGAGAAGGCGGCGCCCGACAGCCCCGCTACGCACTCGTACGAGACGCGGCCGCCCCAATGAGTCACCGCTGCCTGGATGCATGCCGCAAAGGAGTCAACCTCGTGCGCCTTGCCCGGTATGCGAATGGCGCTGAT
>DAOVRD010000337.1 GCA_030628375.1 Planctomycetota bacterium | reverse complement strand
GAGTCCTGGCCTCGTGTCCCTTTTTGGCCGTATTTGGCCGCTTTCGCCACGCATTCCGACCCCTCAGTAATGCGCCAAGACCTTCTTGTCAAAGAGCTTACGTCAACCGGCATTGGAGTCCAGGACGTGGACGCGGTGTCTTTTTTCGCCCGCAGCGTTTGCCTGGAGCCGCTCGGTCTCGTGGATGAGCTTTAAGATACCGCTCTGCAATGACTTACGCAGGCGGGGTTCGTCCAGCCGCGCGTCCTCCTCGTCCTCCTCGTCCTCGTCGTCGAAGGGCGTACAGGTGTCCTGCTGGGCTCCCATGGTAAGGACATTATAGACGTTCGGCGCGGACGGTGTGTCCGTCCAGGGCGCTCAAACGCTACACGGCAGGCCGGAGACGGCAGGCCGGAGACGGCAGGCCGGAGACTGTAGACTGTAGACTGCAGGCACGTACCTCCAGCCTCCAGCCTCCAGTCTCCAGCCTAATATGGCGGCATCGGCGGAGCCGCGGCCTCTTTCTTCTCGGGGATCTCACCCACCACGGCGTCCGTGCTGATCAGGACGCCGGCAACGCTGGCGCCGTTCTGCAGGGCGGTCCTGACCACCTTGGTCGGGTCAATAATGCCCCGCTTCACCAGGTCGCAGTACTCGTTCTTGGCGGCATCGTAACCCATAGAGGCCTTTTTCATCTCGACGACCTTCTCCAGAACGACAGCCCCATCCACTCCTGCATTCTCAGCGATGTGGAAAAGGGGCTTCCTGATCGCCCTGCGGACGATGTCCACGCCGATGGCTTCGTCGCCCGAAGCCCGCACGTTGTCGAGCACCTTCGCGGCGCGCAGCAGAGCGACGCCGCCTCCGGGCAGGATGCCCTCTTCGACGGCGGCGCGCGTCGCGTGCACTGCGTCCTCGACACGGTGCTGCTTTTCCTTCATCTCGACCTCGGTAGCGGCGCCCACGTTGATCTGTGCCACGCCGCCCGCTATCTTGGCCAGCCGCTCCTCCAGCTTCTCCCGGTCGTAGTCGCTGGTGGTTGTTTCGATCTCCTTCCTTATCTGGCCGATGCGCCCCTGGATGTCCGACGTCTTGCCGCCTCCCTGGATGATGGTCGTGTTGTCTTTGGTCACGATCACCTTCTTGCCGCGTCCCAGGTCCGCCAGCCCTACCGATTTCAGCTCCAGGCCCAGGTCTTCGCTGATAACCTGGCCCCCGACCAGGACGGCGATGTCCTGCATCATGGCCTTGCGGCGGTCGCCGAACCCGGGCGCCTTGACAGCGCAGCACGGCAGCGCCCCGCGCAGCTTGTTGATAACCAGGGTGGCCAGCGCCTCGCTCTCGACATCCTCGGCGACGATCAGGAGCGGCTTGCCCGACCCGGCGATCTTCTCTAGCAACGGCACGAAATCCTGGACCGACGAGATCTTCTCCTGGTGGACCAGCACCTGGCACTCCTCCAGGACACACTCCATGTTCTCCCGGTCGGTGATGAAGTGAGGACTGAGGTAGCCCCGGTCGAACTGCATGCCTTCCACCAGGTCCACCGTCGTCTCCAGCGTCTTGCCTTCCTCGACGGTGATCACGCCGTCCTTGCCGACCTTCTCCATGGCATCGGCTATCTGGTTGCCTATTTCGAGATCGTTATTGGCAGCGATCGCTCCCACGAAAGCGATCTCGTCCCTGCCCTTGACCGGCCTGGACATGCGCTGAAGTTCCCTGACGAGGGCTGCCACGCCCTTGTCCACTCCCCGTTTGAGGGCCATGGGGTCGGCCCCGGCGGCGAGGTTCTTCAGGGCCTCTTCGAAGATCGCCTCGGCCAGGATGGTGGCGGTCGTAGTTCCGTCGCCGGCATCTTCGCTGGTTTTGGAAGCGGCCTGTTTAACCAGCTCGGCCCCGATGTTCTCGAAGTTGTCGGGCAGTTCGATCTCTTTGGCCACGGCCACTCCGTCCTTGGTCACCGTAGGCGCACCGAAACTCTTCTCAATGACTACGTTCCTTCCCCGCGGACCGAGGGTGACCTTGACTGCGGTCGCCAGCTTGTTGACGCCGCGGCGCATGGCTTCCCGCGCTTCTACGTCGAAAGTGATCTTCTTCTTAGCCATCTAAGGCATCCTCCGTCATTTGATGATTGCAAGGATTTCGTCCTCAGATATGAGGAGGTATTCCTCGCCATCGATGGTGACCTCGGTGCCGGCGAACGAACCGAAAAGCACGATGTTGCCCTTCTTGACCTGGAAGGGAACCTTCTCGCCCGATTCCGTCTCCCTACCCTCGCCAAGGGAGATCACCTTTCCCTGCTTGGGCTTCTCCTTGGCCGTGTCGGGCAGAACAATGCCTCCGGCCGTCATCTCTTCCGCCTCCAGCCTCTTGATTAGAACCCTATCGCCAAGGGGCTTGATCTTAGCCATAGTCCAGACCTCCTGTGCCCGCCAGAAGCGGGCCAAAGCACAGCAAGGAATTCAGGAAGAACTCATCCCCACAGCAGTGGCAACGCCCTCAGGTGCGCAAACAGTGTGCCGCCCCGATGCACAGCCGATACCTTCCGGCAAGAAGCCCCCATTCTACATCCGTTCTGCCCAGACGTAAAGCGCAAGCCGGCAAAAGCAGCAGGCCGGCGTGCTCCAGGCTACTGCCATTCTGGCCCTGGGGGGCCGACATCCCAGTCAGAACGGCAGCGCTGCCCCGAACTGCCGCCGGGTTGCCGGTTGCAGCGGTTTGATGTAGACTTGCCCGCATGAGACGGCAGCGCCTCTTTTGTCAGCAGTGTGGACGCACTTGGAGGCCCGCGGACCCCACACAGAGCCGGGAGCTGTACTGTGCGGCCTGCGGAGGCCACCTGGCGCAAGAGCCCGTGCCCGGCCTGACTCCCCCGGGAAGGGACTCTTTTCGCGGCAAGGTCATGAGCGGCGCCAGGCTCACCAAACGGCTTGCCGTGCGGCCCACCCGCATCATCTACCGGGGCACCGACCGGAGCCAGCGAACCGAGGTGCGTGTCGAGGTGTTTCCGGAGCCTTTCGCCGGGCACAACGCGTCGTACATCCGCCACGTGTTCCGCCAGGCCGTCATGACTCGCCAGATAACGAGCCGTCATGTCGTCGCTGTGCTTGAGATGGGCCGCCGGTCCGACTGCTACTACATCGTCACAGAGCACCTGCCCTCGACGTTGCAGCGGCTGATCGAGAAGAAAAGGCAGACGCGGCTGAACCGGGCCCTGACCATTGCCGAAGACATCCTCCATGCCCTGGCTGTCATCGAGGCCATCGGCGCAGTCCACGGGAACGTGACCCCCGAGGGCGTGCTCCTCGACTACGACGGTTCGGCCAGATTGGATCATCTGGGAACGGCCCTCCGCCCTCAAGAACTGAACCGGCTGACGCTCACAGAGAACGGAACGGTGACCGGACGCGCCCTCTACATCGCCCCCGAGCGAGCGTGCGACGAGCGCCAGGCGGACATCCGCTGCGACCTCTACTCGCTGGGCGCAACGATGTACCACCTGCTGTCCGGCCGTCCGCCGTATGACGGCCAGAACGCGCAGGACGTCATGAGACAGCACGCCGAAGCTCCGGTGCCGGACCTGGCCGAGGCACGCACGGGGGCACCCCCGGCGATCTGCGGATTCATCGAACGACTGATGGCCAAGGACCCGGCCGACCGCCCTGCCGGACCGGAGGCCGCCCTGGAGGAACTGCGCGAGTGCGCGGTGGAAATGAGCAGCAAGAAACAGATCGGGCCCGTCAGGGCCGCCGTCCCCAGGGACGCACAGGTGCGCAGCGACGTCAAATGGACGGCCTTCTGGACGTTTCTGTCAGTGTTGCTGTTCGGCGTGGCCGTTGTCCCGCTTTTCTGGATGTACCTGCAACATCGGGAGAAGCGCGTGGAACTGCGCAAGGCGGACCTGACGGCGGTGCCCAGGGTCCTGGTGCTGATCCAGGCCTCAGATGCCCTTGCGGAGGATCCGCTGCCGCCCGAGAGGGCCAGAGCCATCAGGGCCTTCATCGCCTACGCCCTGTCTTTCCGTCCCGAGCTGGAGGTCATGGACTGGACCTACCCCGACCAACTGCGCGCGGCGGGTTACGCAACGCAACGGATCCGCGAAACGGTCGGAGCCGACTATCTGCTGGTTGCTCAACACGCGCCGGGCTTTGAGCGCCGCAACTGGACGCTGACCTTTTCCGGAGGGCAGAAGACGCCATGGTCGGTCCAGACCCGGTGCGCATCCGAGCGGGACCGACAGGACGATCTCTCAAGTATGGCGGACGCCCTTCAGAAGCTGCTGGAACGCGTGGCTGCCAGATTGGAATTTCCGCCCCATGCCGGCGGGCTTTCCCCCGCCGGCGCATCCGTATCCGCCTGGTCCT
>DAOVRD010000069.1 GCA_030628375.1 Planctomycetota bacterium | reverse complement strand
GGGGACGGTGGCGACGTACACATCGCCAACGGCAACCTGGGGCGCCTGCGGGCCATAAGGGGGGCCATTGACAGCGTCTATGCCGACGTGGACGGCAGCCCCAGTGCTCGCACAGGCCGCATCGGCTCGGTGAAGGCCACGGGCGCCGGGGGGATAGTGGACTCCATCGTCGAAGCTGAAGGCCGGTTTGGGTCGCTTTGGAGCGCCGGCTCGATAAGCGGCGAGTTCACCGCCGACGATGGTCTGAGGAGCGTGTATGCGAAAGGCGACTTGTCCGCGCTTGTTGACGTTACCGGCAACCTGGGCAAGGTCAACGTCCGCGGCGATGTGCTGTCCAGCAGCATTGACGTGACGGCCGGTAGGTTCGGATCGCTCTCCGCAGGCGGCAGCGTGCGCGATACCGACATCACGGTGGACGGATACTTCGGCGGGCTGTATGCGAAGGGCGACCTTTACAACAGCACCATCCACTCGCAGACGCTCCGGCGGGTTGTGGTCGCCGGTCGGATATGGCAGGACTCCGGCGGGGAGATCCACGCGTATTCCGGCCGGTTCTTCGCGAAAGATTCTGACGAGCGCGCCACCGTGGACGGGTCCAACGATCTCTGGTTCGACCACCACGGCCCCAACACCGTCCGCGCCTGGGTAGGCCCGCCTATCTGAGTGCTACCGGACCTAACGCCGGTTTATTGGCTCTGATATCACGAGGCGCCAGGTCACGGTTGATCCGGCTTTTGGCTCTGCTGGCTTTGCCTGCTACGATTCCCCTTCGCATCTCACCCCGAACTCACCCAGCCACTCCTTCATGAGCCCCATGCCGATCTCCACCTCTCTGGCCATCGCCTCTCGCCCTATCCATCTCATGTCGTCGATCGGGCTGTGGAACGGCGCCGCTGCCCTCCATTGGTGGTCCTCGCGACCGTAGAGGTCACCCAACCTCCATCTCGACGCCGACACCCACACCGCCTCCACCCCGATCGGCACGAAGTACGTCGCATCCCCGCCGCCCCCCGTGCCCGCCCTGAACTTCACTCCCCCTCGCTTCTCCGCGTAAGCCCGCACCTTCTCTACCAGTTGCTCTCCTCCCCACGCCATGATCTGAGGATCCGCTTCTGCCGCTCCCACACCGTCGAACACCAGCAGTCGTTTCACCTTCTCCGCCTCGTCCCGGCAGTTCTCCACGTACCACTTCGACCCCAGCGCCCCGAACTCATGTCCCCCCCAACCCACGAATCGCAGCCGTGCGTCACATTTCACCTTTGAAAAGCGCTTCGCCATCTCCAGCACCACCCCAATTCCCGCCGCGTTGTCGTACGCCCCCGGCGACCCCGGCGACGCCTCGTGGTGCGCACACACCAGGAACACCGGTCCCTCCGCCGGCCCCTTCTCCCCGAACACGTTCGACGTCGTGCTCTGCGTCTGCCGCGCCCGAATCACAAGTCTCGCTTCCTTCCCCACCGCCGCGAACAGCTTCTGTCCCACCTCGCCGCTCACACCCGCCGCGGGCAGTTTCGACTCGGGCGTCCGGAACATCTTCGTCGAATACGTGTCCGGATACTCGCTCTCCATGATGGCCGCAACCGCCCCGGCCGATTCCAGCGCAAGAAGGATCTTATTGCGCTCGATGACGTCTGTGGTCTCCGTCTCCTTGACGAGTGCGATCTTCCCCTTCGCCTCCCCGCGGAATCCTCCCTTGCCATCCGACTGCACTGCCGCCAGTGGCCCCGTCACGTCGCACCCCACGCTGTAGAACTGAGCGCCCGCCTTCAGGGGCTTGCCTTCGAGATAAAGCTCCTCCCCCTCGTACTCCCAGCCCGGGCAGTCGAACCTCGTCTGGCGGGTCTCATACCCCATCCCTGCGAGTTGCTCTTCCATCCAGTCCCCGGATTCCTTCTCGCCGATCGAGCCCGTCCAGCGGTTCGGCCACGTCTCCACCATGTACTTGCAGTAATCATAAGCGTCCACTGTCTTCTCCTCAGTCCGAAGGTTCCATGCCCCACCAGAATACGCCGGAACGCGAACTGCCGCAAGTCCGATTCCTCTCCGTTGCTTTCCCGCCCACACATTGGTGTCATTCTGGGTCCGCCTATCTGCTTGGCGGACGAAGCTCGTTGGAGGGACTGCTGAACGGACAGATTCTTCGCCGCGCCCCGACTGCGCGGCTCAGAATGACGAGGGGTGCTATAACCGAAACGTCAGACGATTCATGTCTCTCCGCCCAGTTCAGTTCTCGCTTGCTATGCCTGCCTTCAAGTACGGCATGAGGTGCTCCTTCTGGTACTCCCACAGCTCGAAAAGCACAAAGCCATGCGCGCCCAGTTCGCGGGCAGCAGTCATCTGGTCCACCAGGGTGTCCAGAGGGTTCTGGCTCTCGGGGCGCGGTCTCATCGAGGCCTTCATGCCCGGGCAGACCTGCGCGCGGCCCGCCACGAGGGCCATGATCTCGCCGAGGGTGCTGCGGAAATATGCCATGTCCTCGGTGTAGAGCATGGGACAGACGAAGTCGAGCAGGCCTTCTTCCACCCACGACGGCCAGTCCTGGCTAACTCGCAGGGCGGAGGGGGCAGGGTCCCAGACGGCTGCGGAGAGCTTCAGGTTCGGTTTCTTCTGCTTGAGCGCGTGACGTACCTCCCGAACGAAACCCGTGATCTGTTCCCGCTTGAAGTCGGCAAACGCATCGGCTCTCGGGCCGCCCGGCGCAGCATCCTCGGGCCAGTTCACCACGGGCTCGCCGGATTGCTCCTCAAAGCGCTCCCGGCAACCCGAGCAAAAGCAGACGTTGCCTCCGCTGTATCGGATGTAGTCCAGGTGTATTCCGTCAATGTCATATTCGGCGGCCTCGAGGATCGCGTCCAGCTCGTACTTGCGGTTGCGCGGGTCGCTGGGGCAGAGAATGCGCAGCGTGTTGCCGGACAGGTCTACTTGCAGGCGATTCTGCTGGCGGAAGGGCTCGTCCGCGCCCGGCTGCGCCTGCCAGCCGATGTGCCAGCAAACCTTCCAGAGATGGACCTGAACGCCGTGTTGGCGAGATGCCTTGATGCAGGCGGCAAGCTGGTCGCCTTCTTCTGCCACCACGGGATGGGTCGGCACCACTTTGCTCGGATAGTAGGCCACTCCGGCGAAGAGCATGTTCGGGAAGATGGCATTCAAGCCGCCATCGGCGATCATAGGAATGGCCTTGTCCCAGGAGGCACGCTTGCCGTCCATTACCGGACCATGGCCGTAATGGCACCAGAAGCCGCGGAGCTCGCCCGGCTTGGACTTCTGGACCATGGCATACGCTTGAGCCATGAGGCCGCGACAGGTGCGCGCTTTCGCTCCGGCAGCGGGATTATCGAGGCCCTGCGGGTCGGACAGGATCTCGGATCTCAGAACTCGAACCTGATCAAGCCGGTCTTCCACTGCCTTCCGGTTCTCCTCGCGGACAGCGTCCAGGATATGGTCGCGTGACTCCTCGAACGAACCGAATCTCCCAAGCCTGCCGATATCCTTCGGCAGCCGTCCCTTCGCAGCCTTGACCCACGCGATCTCAACCACCGTATCCCGCCGTGCGCCTGGCATAAAGCCGAACCTGATCCGGTCTGCCTTGTCCCAACCGGCCGGCCGGCCTTCCCGGCCTGTGCGCCTCATCCTGAGGACTGCCGTAGCCCACTCGCTTTCGAGGCCGATTGACGCAAAACTGTACCATCCGTCCCCAGCGTGCACATAGACTATGCACACGACGGCGCCCGGATCGTCCGTGCGCATGCGGACGAGAACGCGGTCCGCCCCGGACAGATCAACGGCTCCCTCACGATCCCACGCCACACGCCAGTCCTTGAGCGTACTGAACGGCAACCGGAAACGAGCCGTTCTTTCCCCATTGGGACCAACGGCGATCTCGGGTGGCGGCGACTCGTCGTTGACGGGGGTCCATACGGCCTGAAGGGCCGGAACGTCAGGATAGTCGAAGCGCTCGATCTGGATGTCCGTCGTGCCTTCTCCGGCCAGCACCCAGGGCGCGGCCAGTGCCAACCCCAGAGTAGCTGCCAAGAGCCTTATGCTGCTCTGCCTGGGCATGTGTTCACCTCCTATCCAAATGCTCGATGGGTTCTGCCCTTCCGAACTGCGGCTCAGGACCGCGTGGCCACTGGCCACATTTCGACAGGCTGATAGTCGCCGCTCCAGTTGGCCCCGACGAGCGCCTTGCCAGCGTCCCCCAGGTCCGCCACGCACAGGCCGTGGCAGCCCCTTGTCGAGGCCACCTCGCGCCGCCAGGTCAGGCCGTGGCCCTCGTTCAGGTAGACGAGCACGCGCCGCCGCTCCGACTGGTGCATCTCGGCAGTGATGATGTCCGGCACCCCGTCGCCGGTCAGATCACAGACGACCAGGCTGTGCGCGTAGTCGAGCGAGTCGTCCACCACGTGCTCGGTCCATCGGCCGCGCGGGTCCTCGGGGGCCTCGAACCACGACAGTCTGCCCTTGCCCTCCGAGCGCGTCAGGACGATGTCCGGGCGGCCGTCGCCGCTCATGTCAGCCACGCGGACGATGGCGGGAGGGAACCAGTCGGCGAAGACGTGCTCCTGCCACTGGCCCGCCACGAGGTCCTTCGGCGTCTCGTACCAGCGTCCGCCAATGACGATGTCCAGGCGGCCCGTGCCTGCCAGGTCGCACAGTGCCAGGCCCTCACCCGCGGGGCACTTCAGCACGCGCCGCTCCCACTCCTCGGGGCCAGTGCGCCGCCAGACGACGATCTCAGCGCCGGGATCGTCCTGCTGGCGAGTGACGATCTCCAGTTGCCCGTCACCATCCATATCGGCAACGCAGATGTCGTGGGCCCGAGGGGGGCCGATCTCGTGGCGCTTCCAGTGCCCGGCCGCCGGATCGCCGTCGGGGAGCGGATTCTCGAACCACTCCATCCGGTTCTCCCCGTACCACTCGGAGATGACAAGATCGAGATCGCCGTCGCCGTCCATGTCGATCAGCCTGGCGTCGCAACTCCACTTGCCGGCGGGCGCAATCTCGTGGCGGCTCAGGTCGGCCAGGTCGTACCAGACCAGCGGTCCGCCGGCGCTGCTGGCCACCACCAGTTCATCCTTGCCGTCGCCGTTGATGTCGCCGACCATCTTGACGTGCGGGTTCTCGGGTCCGTCTGCGTCCACGATCACGTGTTCGAACATGGCATCCATCCCCTTCGCAGAGGCTGAGGGCAGCACAATGACGATGGCCATGGCGAGTGCCAGCACCGTCAAGTGTGCGCGACGCATTGCCTGGTCCTCCGGATGCACCAGGAGGAATCCGCCGCCTCAGCCAGAGCAGCAGGTCCGCCGCCGGCAGCACGTGGCGGGGCTGGCCGTGCGGCCGTTCGCCTCCCGCCTTACCCGCCCCGGTTGCGCGAGCCCTCCCGTCTCAGGCCTCGGCGTCCAGCTCCTTATGGCCGGTGTAGCAGCCGAGCTTGATGGCGAGGCCCTTCAAGTACTTGAGCGACGCCACATAGCGTTCGTCGACGGTGGCCAGGTCGCCGATCTTGTGTCCCTTCACGATAATGGGCGAGCACTGCTCGGCCGACAGGTAGCCGTCGTAGCCGATCTCCTGGCAGGCCGCCATGAAGGTCTCCCAATCGCACGGATCGTCATCCGCCCCGGGCTCCACCTCGTACCATCCGCAGGGCGCTCCCCCTACGGTGAACTTGGGCGCGATCGAGATGCTATGGGAATAGACCATCAGGTCCTTCATCCTGTGCACCGTTGTCCGGATGAAGTCGGGGTCCTGCGATTCCAGCAACGGAAGGTCCAGGCCCACCTTCAGGCTGGCGACGCCGACCTCCTCGATCATCTCCAGTGTGTCTTCGTTGTTGTCCGTGATCTCCGGATGAGTCTGTAAGGCCAGAGTGACTCCGTGGTCCTGGGCAATGAGGGCAACTTCCCGCAACCCCTCTCTCACCTGGTGCCAGCCTTCCAGATAGTCCTTGCCCTGGGACACGCGCCCGGAACGCGACTCGAACGCCGTAAGGCCGTAGCCATCCGGGCCGTGGGGATTGCGGAAGTAGCCGAAGAATGCCGCCAGCACGCGGACGACCTCCATGTCCAGATCCGCTGCAAGCTTGATGGCCTCGCTGACGTAGAGAATCTCCTTCTCCTGGGGGTACAGCAGGACGTGGTTCCCCTTCATGAAGTTGGTGCAGCAGACGACGGCGCCCAGCTCCAGGTCAAGCTCCGCCGCCAGGTCCTTGAGCCGCTTCCGCCGGTCCTGATCCAGGTCCATGGGAAAGGCCAGCGGACGATGCCCGTAGAGGCATGCGGCATCGTAACCGAACTCGGCTGCCTTGCGGATCGCGTCCTCCACAGGAAGACACTTGCCGTCCGTGAAGTACCCGCCGTATCCAATCGTGTCCATACTGAACTTCATCGCCAAACCTCCCTCGTATTGCAGGAATCCCGTCCTCCTCTGCCGCGGGCAACGTTGCCGCCCCTGGAGAAGGGAACGAGTCGCTGCGTTCGGCCTCAGTACTGCTCCCACAGATGAACGTACTTGCCCTCCGCCCAGCCGTGACTCATGATGCCCAGGCGGCCAGGCTCAAGCTCTATGACCTTGGTGCCGTCATGGTGCTCGAAGCGAGCATCAAGCAAGTGGCGACACCAGGTCAGGCCCCCCGGATCGGCCTTCTTGTAGATGAACAGACGCGAGCGGCTACGATACGGCTTGGACGGATGGTGCTCTCCCACGACCAGTTCCAACTCTCCGTCGCCGTCCAGGTCGGCCACGTCCAGGGAGTGAGGATACCGCAGCTTGTCGATGACGTGCTCGATCCAGGGGTCCGAGCGCGGATCCTCCGGGCACTCCAGCCACAGCAGCCGGGCGTTATCGAGCCCCGGCTCAGCGATGATCACGTCGGGCCTTCCGTTGCCGTTGATGTCGGCCACGCGAACGCGGGCAACCTCTTGGCCCTCGGCGATGACGTGCGGCTCGAACGTGCCGTCGCCCTTGTTCTCCAGCCACCACGCGCCGGTCACAAGGTCCAGCTTGCCGTCGCCATCTACGTCCCACGGCACCATCTCCTCCAGATGGTGGATCTCGGCGAGCACGCGCATCGGCCACGGGCTTTGCTTTGGATCATCGGGGATTTCCCATATCTCAGGGTGGAACCGGTCCTTGGTGCAATTGTGGTAAGCCGTCACCAGGGCGGGTCTCCCACCGGGCAGGAGCGGGGCAACCGTGGTGCCGTGCGGCCAGTCTCCGCTTCCGGTCCCGATGCTGTGCCGCTCCCACTTGCCGTTGACCGGATCCAGCGGCTTGAGCCAGCACAGCTCGCTGGACAGCCCCTCGTACCAGTTCTTGGATCCCTGGCGCTTCCTGGTAGCGATGAGTTCGTCCCGACCGTCACCGTCTACGTCGTACGCAAAATGGACCTGGTAAATGCCCGGTATCTCGTAGCGGGTCCAATCCGGGTTTCGGTACCACCACGCCCCGCAGACCACGTCCATCCGGCCGTCACCATCTACGTCAGCAGCCAGTATGTCCGTGGCCGTGTAGGGCTTGTCGCGGTCCAGCAGCCGATGTCGGAAGCGAGTCACAGGGGAAGGCCGTTCCCTTCGCCGGAATATGTGCACCTTGGGGACCTTCCACTCCTTGCCGGCGATCTGACTTGGTCCGTCTGCGCCCATGTCGAAGGGCAGCGCTTCGTGAGTGCCGCAGCCCTTGTAGAGCTCTTTGCATTCCCACGTCTTGCCCCCGTCGGTTGCGTCGAACTCCAACAGGCGAGCGCCGTAGTTGTAGGGGGCCTTCCAGCCTCCGCTGGCCATCTCGGCAACGAAGAACCGGGCACGCCCCTGGGCTCTCCAGGCGTGAAGCGAGTGAGCGTACTGGAGGTCGTCCGCAAGACGGTGCTCGACCCACGGCTCGTCCGCAACCTGTCCCAACCGATTCTCAAACCACGAGAGCTGGCCGTCCAGATATTCCGCTTCGCAGATCACGATGTCCGGCCGGCCGTTGCCGGTGATGTCCACGGCTGCTGTCCGGCACATCTCGCGGAAGTTGGGCGCAAAGACCCTCCGCTCCCATGTCCCACCCAGCGGGCCTTCGGGCGGTGCATGGTACCATGCGGGACCGCTGATGATCTCGAGCTGCCCATCCCCGTCCAGGTCTGCCACGCAGGTGCCGTCGGCGAAGCAGCCTTGGTGGACGGCATGTTTCTGCCAGCGCTCTCTAGCATCGTCTCCGGGCTTGTAGATGAAGACGCCAGGCGTGGCCGTGTAGGCAGCGATGGCGACCAGTTCATTCCTGCCGTCGTTGTCCATGTCGGCGAACAGCATGTCGTGGGCGCTGCCCTGTAAGGCCGGATCGATCACATGCCTCACCCAGGGACCGTTCATGTCTCCTTCGCTCTTGTACCACTCGATCTGCCTGCCGCTCTCGGCTCTCATGACGACGATCTCTGGCAGGCCGTCTCCATCCAGGTCTTCCAGAACGCTGCCCACGTGGAAGTGGCCTTCGGCGATGAGGCCCTTCTCTCCCGTGGCAGGTCTGTACCAGAGCAAGGCGCCCTCGCCGCCGGTGATCATCTCCACGTTGCCGTCACCATCCATGTCGCCCACTGACAGGCTCCCCAGGTTCTCTGAGGGCGGGGCCGCGTCCAGAATCAGCAGTTCCCAGCATTCCTTCAGATGCTTAGTCATGTCTTCTTGCTCCTAAAGGTGCACCCACCCGATGAAGGCGCCCTGGCCGCCGACGAGCATGCCCATCCTCAACTTGCGCTTCCAGGATTGCATGGCTTGCCTCTTTGCGTTTGTGGGCTGTCTAGCTCAGGCCGAGGATTTGGCGGTTCCGCCCGGGGTCCGTCTCGGCCCCGGCGAAGTCATCGAACGCCACCTCGGTGGCTTCGATGATGTGTCGCGCGATAAAGGGCGCGCCCTCCTTCGCTCCCTGCTCGGGGCTCTTGACGCAGCACTCCCATTCCAGGACCGCCCAGCCCCGGAAGCCGGCCTCCGTAAGCAGCGTGAAGACGCGCTTGAAATCCACCTGGCCGTCGCCGAGGGAGCGGAACCGTCCCGCGCGGCCAGCCCAAGACTGGTAGCCGCCGTAGACGCCAACACGGCCGTCCGGGCGGAATTCGGCGTCCTTGACGTGGAACGCTTTGATCCGGTCCCCGTAGAGCCGGATGAACTCGCAGTAGTCGAGTTGCTGGAGCAGGAAGTGGCTTGGGTCGTAGTTGATGCAGGCCGCCGGGTGGCCGTCCACACTCTCGAGGAACATCTCGAAAGTGGCGCCGTCGTAGACGTCGGAGCCGGGGTGCAGCTCGTACGTGAAGACCAGCCCGTGATCCTGGGCCATGTCGAGCAGCGGCTTCCACAGCGCGGCCAACTCTGAGAACGCCAGTTCGATCAGCCCGGGCGGGCGCTGGGGCCAGGGGTAGGCCATGTGCCAGGCGAATCCGCCCGAGAGCGTCGGGATGTTGTCCATGCCCAGGTTGGCCGAGGCGCGGATCGTCTTCTCCAGCTCGCCGGCGGCCCACTTGGCCCGGTCCTTTCCTCGCAGCCCAGCGGGATAGAAGCCTTCGAAGGCCAGTTCATAGGCGGAGCTGAGGGCCAGGACCTGCCCGGCCAGGTGGCCGGCCAGCTCCGTCAGCTCAAGGCCGAGCTCGGCGAGGGTCCCGCGCAGATCGTCGCAGTAGCCCTTCGATTCGGCGGCCTTGTCGAGGTCGACAAGGCGTGCGTCCCACGCGGGAATCTGGACGCCCTTGTAGCCAAGCCCGGCGGCCCACCGGCCGATGTTCTGCAGGTTGTTGTACGGCTCCTCGTCCCGCAGGAACTGGGCCAGCAAGATGGCAGGACCCTTGATTGCGGACATGATCGCTCTCCTCCTCAGGAGACGGCCCGGATGCAGTCGCGCATGAGCACGGCCATCTCCGGCCCGTAGGTGCCGGCCGCGCGCAGATCCCGCGCTCCCTTCTCGTTCAGCAGCCCGACGACGCGCTTGGCCAGGCGCAGGTTGTCGCGCGAGATCTCCATGAACTTCACGGGATCGTCGCGGTAGGGGAACAGGTCGAGGCCGTACCAGCCGTCGTAGCCGTGCTGGTCCAGCACGTACATGATGGAGACCAGCCGGATGAAGTTGACCGTGCCCGGCGGCTGGTCGGCATCGCACTGCTGGTCGTTGTCATTGAAGTGGGTGTGGTAGAGCCTGTCGTACCGGCAGATCAGCGAGAGCTGGTCCTCGATGTTCTCCCGGGCGATCAGGCTATGGCCGACGTCGAGGTTCATGCCGAAGCTCGGATCGTCCACCTCGTTGACGATGCAGAGCGCCTGCGCCGTGGTCCCCATCATGATCCAGGAGCGGGGCTCGAACGGCTTGGGCTCGATGCAGAGCTTCGTCGTGTAGCTGTTCCGGTGGATGTGTTCGAGTATCCGCCGCACGCTGTCCACGTAACGGTCGTAGAGCGCCACGTAATCGACCTGGAGGGGGAAGTCATTGCCGTCGGTGGCGGGCCAAAGGACGCTGATGGGCACGTTGAAGCGCACGCCCATGTCCAGCGCCGCCTTGACGCGTGCGACGGCGTTAGCGCGGACCTTGGGGTCGCTGTCGGCAAGGGCGCCGAACTTGTACTGCCTCTCGGTCCAGGTGTGGCCGCAGAGCTGTACCATCTGAAGGCCGTAGTCGTTGGCGACCCTCTCGACGTCGTCGGCGTTGGACTCGTTGATCTCGGTCGGCAGGTGGAGCTCGAAGCCGTCAATGCCTTCGATCTCGCCGACCTGTTTGATGCGGTCCAGCACGGGGACGAAGTCGCCGAAGCCGTCCACGTTGAACCGGTCCGCCAGGTTCGTGTTTCCCCATATGCCCATGGCGATCTTCAGTTCTGCCATACCCACCTCCTTCGGACAAGGGCCATGTTCTTCAGTTCGGGTTCGATGGTCCGCTCGTGATCCTGCGCCAGGAACCTCCGCACGTCATCGGGACCGATCGGCACGGTCGCGCCGGCCTGGGCAGCGACCATGGCGCCGAGTGCGTTGCCCAGCTCACAGCAGTCGGCCAGCGGCCGGCCCCGCAGCAGGAGGTGCAGGAACCCGGCCGTGAAGGCGTCGCCCGACCCGCAGGGGTCCACGAGCGGCACCCGGTAGCCCGGGATGTACGCCGTCTCGCCCTCACGGCCCGAAGCCAGCGCTCCACGCTCGCCGCAGGTGATTACGCAGTGAGAGAGGCCACAGCGCTCCACTATCGAGGCCGCGAAGTCGGCGAGTCCGCTAGTCGCCGGCTCAAGCATCCCCGCCACGTCGCGGGCCTCGTCCTCGTTCAGCTTCAGGATATCGGCGGCCTGGAGCGAAGTGCGGACGGAGTCGGCGGTGTAACACTTCTTGCGCAGGTTGATGTCAAGCAGCTTCCGGCTATTGGGGCTGCGTTCAAGAATAGTCGCCAGCGTGCGGCAGCCGGTCGGCGTTCTCTGCGCCAGCGTGCCGTAGCAGATGCAGTCCGCCCTCGCCGCGCACTCCAGCAGCGGCTCCGTCACCTCCACGCGGTCGTAGGCAACCCCCGGGACGATGTAGTAGTCGGGGTTTCGCTCCTCGTCGAGCGATACCTCGACCGTTCCGGTCGGCACCTCGCTGTCCCACTGCACGAAGCGGGTGTCTACCCCGAGTGCGACGATCTGGTCCCATGCACGGTGTCCGAGGTCGTCCCGGCCCAGGCGGGTGACGATCAGGCTCGTCTCGCCGAGCGAGTGCGCCCGGTAAGCGAAGTTGAAGGGCGCCCCGCCGAGCACCGGGCCTGTGGACAACAGGTCCCAGAGCGTCTCGCCATATGAGAGGATCGTCTTCCTCAGTGTCTGCCTCACTTGTCGACTTTCTGCCAGTCCCTGGCAAACTGGGCCAGGGCGATGTCCGTCAGCGGATGCTCGAACATCCGGAAGAAGAGCGACTCGGGGATCGTGACAATGTCCAACCCCATGCGCATACAGGCCAGCAGGTGGTTCTGCGTCTTGACGCTGCCGGCGATGATCTCCGTCTCAAACCCGTAATTGGCCTTGATGGCCACGGCGTCCTCGACCAGCACGTCGCTCTCGCCCCCAATGGCATCGAGGCGGCTCAGCACGATGCTGACGTAGCTGGCGCCCGCCTTCATGGCCATGAGCGTCTGCGCGGCCGAGAATGCCATCGTCACGTTGCACCGCACGCCCTTCTCGCGCTCCAGCACGGGCACAGCCTTCAAGCCTTCGACCGTCATCGGGACCTTCACGACGACGTTCGCAGCGATGGCCGCCAGCTCCTGGGCCTCCTCGATCATCCCTTCGACCGTATCGGACATCGCCTCTGCACTGACCGGCCCGGGGGTGATCGCGCATATCTCCTTCACGGCCTGGCGGAAAGGCAACCCGGCCTCGGCCACCTTCGAGGGATTCGTCGTCACGCCGTCCAACAGGCCCGTCGCGTGCGCCCGGGCCACGACCTCGGGGTCGGCCGTATCCACGAATATCTTCATACTGCAGCCTCCAGCATTCACAGAATCAGATTGCGGGCCCTATTGCCCTTCGGCCACCAGGCACTTCAGGTCCTCCAACGCCACGTGCTCGCCGGGCGGGTCGCCGAGTTCGGGAACGACCGCGAGGGCGCCCATGAAGTCCTCCGCCTCAGTGTACCCGTTCGTCGTGATGAGGGAGTGCATGCCGGCGGCACGGGCCGCCAGCAGGCCGTTGCGGCTGTCCTCCACCACCAGGCATTCCGGTGGGCCGACGTTCAGCCGCTCGCAGGCCAGGTTGTATATCTCGGGGTCCGGCTTCTTCTTGGAGACGACGTCGCCGGCGAGGATCGTGCGGAAGTGGGCCTTGCGCGCCGGGCCGAGCAGCGTGTCCACGACGGCGTTGACGGCCCGCTCGTTCGAGGTCGAGCAGACGGCCAGGAGCATGCCGTCGGCGATCGCCTCATCGACCAGGCGGCGGACGCCCGGCCGCGCCGGGAGCTGGCCACCCTCAACGATTTCCATGTAGATGGCGGTCTTGAGCTTATGCAGCTCCAGGACGTAGGCGTCCTGGTCGGTCACGCCCGCCGGCCAGCCGTGCTCGTTGAAGTAGTGGCGCATCCGCTCCTTCCCTCCGGCGATCTTCAGCAGCTCGCCGTAGAGCTCGACGCCCCATTCGACGGCCAGGCCCTGACGCGCAAAGGCGCGGTTGAAGGCCACGCGGTGGCCGTCCCTTTCCGTGTCTGCCAGCACGCCGTCGCAGTCGAAGATCAACGCCTTCAGCATTGCTGGTTCTCCGCGTCGGCAAGCAGATCGGCCGGCTCCTCGAGCCGGTGCTTGACGTCGTTCAGGAAGGCGGCCGCGTACGTGCCGTCCACGGCCCGGTGGTCGCAGGCCAGCGTCAGGGTCATCATCTCGCGCACGGCGAACCCCGTGCTGGCCGGCATGACGCGCTTCACGATCGCGCCTACGGCGAGGATGCCGCACTCGGGCGGATTGATGAGCGGCAGGAACTCGGTGACTCCGCACATCCCGAGCGAGGTGACGGTGAAGGTGCCCTCGGCGGTCGAGTTGTCCACACCCCGTCGAGCGTCCTCTGCGATCTCTTTCGAGAGCCGGGACAGTTCGACAAGGTCCCGGCGGTCGGCCTGCGGGATGACGGGCACCAGCAGGCCGTCCTCCACGCCCACCGCCACGCCCACGTTGACATCCTCCTTCAAGATCATCCGATCCTCGCCGGCGTGGGCGTTCAGGCGGCCGAACTTGCACAGGGCCAGCGCCGCCGCCCGTATCACGAGGTCGGTAACGGTCACGTGCGCGGCTTGCCCTTCATTGAAGGCGCGCCGCCGAGCCTGGGCCCCCGTCATGTCCACCTCGACGGAGACGTAGAAATGGGGGATGGTCCGCGCGCTCAGGGTCAACCGCTCGGCGATGCGCTTGCGCACCTTGCCGAACGGCACGACGGTGTCGGGCCCCTCGGCGGCCGCCGCCACGTCCTCCTTCGTGATACGGCCTCCGGGCCCGGTGCCCGTGACGGTTGACAGGTCAACGTCCCGCTCCCTGGCCAGCCGCCGGGCCGAGGGCGAGGCACGGACGCGCCCCTCCGTCCGTTGGCGGACCATTGCGGCTGCGGCTGCCGGCTTCCCCGGCTGAGGTGCTTCGACCGGGGCCGCCTTCTGCTCTTCCGGCTCGGGGACAGTCTCGCCGGGCCTGCCGACGTAAGCCACCGGCGACAGGATGTCCACCTCTTCGCCCTCGCCGTAGAGGACCTTCAGGAGAACGCCCGACTCCTCAGCCTCGACCTCGAAGCTCGCCTTCTCCGACTCAACGACCAGCACGACCTCGCCCTTCTCAACGCGGTCGCCCTCGGCCTTCAGCCACTCGACGATCTCGCCCCGGGGGATGTCCTGCCCGACCTGCGGCATAATCACGGGAATCATGACGACGGGACCTCCACGTCCGAGGCCCGCCCCTGCGAGCCGAAGAGATTCATCTTCTCGCCCATCTCCCTCTTGACCCGCTCGAACTGGGC
>DAOVRD010000118.1 GCA_030628375.1 Planctomycetota bacterium | reverse complement strand
GGCGCTGCTCAAGCCGGAACTCAGGCGAGGGCGCCTGAGCTACACGGGGCTACGTCGAATGCGAATGTAGCGCAGCCGCCCTCGGCTGCGGCGAATGGGAATGGTCGGAACTCAGGCGAGGGCGCCTGAGCTACAAGGCGCCTGTGCCACACAGATACGGCAGTCTGGAGCGCTCAGTCCGCGTCCGGCCGGTCGGGCGTGTCCGTGTTGGCCCCGAGGTCGGCTACCTGACCGCCCATGTTCCGGATCACGCCGACGTACTCGGGGTTGATCCTCACGGTGAGTTCGACCGTATCGTCGTCGAACCGCCGGTCCAGGACCTGCCCGTTGCCGTGAAGGAACGATTGCAGGCGGCCGTTGTCAACGCTCGTGCGCACGCGAAGTTCCGCCAGCCCTTCCCCCAGCAACTTGCCGACCCTCTGCCGCAGTTCGTCCAGGCCCTGACCGGTAACGGCGCTGGTGCAGATGACGTCGCCCACCAACTTCCTGATCACGGGGACGTCAAACTCGTCCTCGACCAGGTCGAACTTGTTGAGCAGGTAGACGGTGGGCTTCTGCCGGCAGCCTATCTGATCCAGCACTTCGTTGACGGCCCGGATCTCCTGTTCGCTCTCGTGTTTGGCGGCGTCCACCACGTGCAGCAACAGGTCCGCCTCGCACGCCTCTTCCAGGGTGGCATGGAAGGAGGCGGCCAGATGATGGGGGAACTTGCGGACAAAGCCCACGGTGTCGCTCAGCAGCACCTCCCTGCCGTCGGGCAGCTCCCAGGTGCGCGTGCGCGTGTCGAGCGTCTCGAAGAGCCGGTCCCTCACTGACACGCGGGCCCCCGTCAAGGCGTTCAACAGGGTGGACTTGCCGGCGTTGGTGTAGCCGACCAGCGTCACGCTGGCGAAGCGGTCGCTTCGGCCTTCGACCGTCGTGCGGCGGCGCTTCTCCACCTTTGCCAGGCTCTTCTTCAGATCGTAGATTCGCCTTTGCACGAGGCGTCGGTCCATTTCGAGCTGCTTCTCTCCGGGCCCGCGCACTCCGATTCCGCCGCCGACCGGGCCGCCCAGCGTGCCGCCGGCCGTTCTGTCCAGGTGGGTCCACATCCTGGTGAGCCGGGGGAACTCGTATTCGAGCTGGGCCAGCTCCACCTGTAGCTTGGCCTGTTTGGTGCGGGCGTGGGCGGCGAAGATGTCCAGTATCACTTCGCTGCGGTCCACGACCTTGGTATCTACCGCCGACTCGAGCGCTTCGACCTGGGACGGGCTCAGTTCGTCGTCGCAGATGACGACGTCGGGTCCAAGGCGGACGCACAGTGCGCGCAGTTCCGCCAGCTTGCCTTTGCCCACGTAATGGCGCGGGTGCGGGCGGGGCCTTTTCTGCCGGAGACTGCCCACGACGTTCGCGCCCGCCGTGCGGGCCAGGCTTTCGAGTTCCTCGAACGTGCGATCTGCCTCGAAGGCGTCCGAGCGAGCGATCACCTGCACGAGGATGGCCCGCTCGGCCCGCAAACCCAGATCGGTGCGCCTCAGCTCGGCCATCTGGCTGCCTTTGCGCCTATATGTAAGGGTTGACAGTCCCCACGCGTTCGCTGAAGTGTACATTATAGAACGCAGCAAGGGGATGCGCCACTGGGTTTCCTGCGCACGGCTCCTGATTCTGCGTGCAAGCCGGTCCGGCCGCGCGCGCCGACGGCTCACTTGACAGTCCAGAGGGGATGTGAAACAATGAACTGTTCTGGATAGTTTCCTTACCACTTTTTGGAACTAAAACGGTTTTTCCAACTCTTCCGGGGGATCGGAAATGGGTGAAGGGCTGCTTCAGATCCGCTGGCACGGTCGCGGCGGCCAGGGCGCCAAGACGGCGGCGGCCATGGTGGCGGAAGTGGCGGTGCACGCCGGCAAGTACGGCCAGGCCGCGCCCGAATACGGCGCCGAGCGCGAGGGTGCCCCCATCAGGGCCTACACCCGCATCGGCGAGCAGGCCATCAGGGTCCACGACGCCATCTACTATCCGGACATCGTGGTCGTGCTGGACGAGACGCTGCTGGATACGCAGAACGTGGAGGGCGGCCTGAGCGAGGACGGCATCCTGCTGGTGAACACCGCCAGGACCCCGGCCGAGGTGCGGGAGGCGCTGGGCCTGGAAGGGTGCACGATATACACCGTTGAGGCGACCCGCATCGCTCTGGAGGAGATCGGCCGCCCGATACCGAACACGGTGATGCTCGGCGCGCTGCTCTCGGTGACCGAAGTGGTGGAGGTCGAAGAGATCAAGAAGAGCATCGAGAAGAAGCTGGGCGGGAAACTCAGCGAAAGCATGCTCAAGGGCAATCTGCGGGCGGTCGAAAGGGCCTTCGAAGAGGTGAAAAGCGAGAATGGCTGAACTACTGAAGAAGGGCCAGATGAAGCCGGGAGCCGTCGCCGAGGCCGGCTCGATGGCCCGGCTCAATACGGGAACCTGGCGCACCTACTGCCCGGTGAGCGACCTCGAGAAATGCAACCACTGCATGATCTGCTGGCTGATGTGCCCGGAGAGCGCCGTCCAGGTCGAGGACGGCAAGAAGGTGGGCACCAACCTGCAGTACTGCAAGGGCTGCGGCATCTGCGCGACCGAGTGCCCCGTGGACGCCATCGAGATGAAACTCGAAAGCGAGATGTCCGAGGACGAGAAGAAAGGATAAAGACCCATGGCGGAACGAATGGCATTGACCGGGAACGACTCTGCGGCGTACGCCTTCAAGCAGATCAATCCCGACGTCGTCGCCGCCTATCCCATCACGCCGCAGACTGAACTGATGCACAAGTTTGCGGCATACGTGGCCGACGGCGAAGTGAAGACGGAGTTCGTTCCGGTCGAAAGCGAACACAGCGCGATGAGCGCCGTGATTGCGGCCTCACTGGCCGGCGCCAGAGCCTGCACCGCCACCAGCGCCAACGGACTGGCCCTGATGTGGGAGATGCTCTACATCGCTGCCAGTTGCCGCTGCCCCATCGTGATGCCCGTTATCAACCGGGCCCTCAGCGCCCCCATCAACATCCACTGCGACCACAGCGACACCATGGGCGCGCGGGACACCGGATGGATCCAGCTCTACTCCGAGAACTGCCAGGAGGCCTACGACAACGCCCTCCAGGCCGTGCGGATCGCAGAGCACCCCGACGTGATGCTCCCCGTGATGGTCTGTCTGGACGGGTTCATCCTGAGCCACACGCTGGAGGGCCTGGAAGCCAACGACGACGAGACGGTGCGCAACTTCATCGGCGAGTACGAGCGCTCCGACAACCTGCTCGACGTGGAACGGCCCCAGACGTTCGGCGCCTTCGCCCTTCAGAACTACTACTTCGAGTTCAAGAAGCAGCAGGCCGACGCCATGCAAGAGGCGCCCGCCGTGATAGACGAGGTCGGCAAGGAGTACGGCGAGCTGACCGGGCGCAGCTACGGTCGGCTCGATCCCTATCGGTGCGACGACGCCGACGTGATCGTTGTGGGCCTCGGCTCCAGCATGGGCACGGCCAAACAGGCCGTGGACGACCTGCGCGATGAGGCAGGGCTGAAGTGCGGCGTGCTGAAGATTCGCTGCTTCCGCCCCTTCCCGGGCGACCTGATCCGCCAGGCGCTTCAGAACGCCGCCATCGTCGGCGTCATGGACCGGGCGGTCTCTTTCGGCCTTGGCGGGCCGCTGTTCCACGAGATACGCTCCGCCCGCTACGGCGGGGATGGGCCGATGCTGAACTTCATCTACGGCTTGGGCGGTCGCGACCTGAGTCTGGACCTGGCCAAGGACGTCTTCCGCAACCTGGCCGAGGCCAAAGACAGCGGCCAGGTGGAGCCGGTGGTGCGATACGTCGGCCTGCGCGAGTGATGCGTTGATCGGACACGAGAACTACCAAACGAACGAGGTGGGTGATGGCGACAACGAGCCTCAAACAACTGTGTGAGATGCCCGACCTGCTCAGCGGCGGGCATGCGGCCTGTCCCGGCTGCGCCGGCCCCGTGGCGATCAGGCAGATACTGCTGGCCGCCCAGCAGGACGATACCTACGTCGTGGCCAGCATCTCCACCGGATGCATGGAGGTGAGCACGACGGTCTATCCGAACTCTGCCTGGCGCATTCCGCTCTTTCACAGTGCCTTCGAGAACTCCGCCGCCACCATCAGCGGCGCCGAAACCGCCTACAGGTCTTTGAAGAAACAGGGCAAGATAGACAAGAAGATCGCCTTCATCGCGTTCGGCGGCGACGGGGGCACTTACGACATCGGCCTGCAGTCCCTGTCGGGCGCGCTGGAGCGAGGCCACAACTTCACCTACGTCTGCTACGACAACGAAGCCTACATGAACACGGGCATTCAGCGCTCCGGTTCGACGCCGAAGGGCGCCTTTACGACCACCGCGCCGGCGGGCAAAGTGGAGCCGGGCAAGCGCCAGCGCAAGAAGAACCTGACGGCCATCGTCGCGGCCCACGACATCCCCTATGTCGCGCAGGCTTCACCCCACAGGGCGCGTGACCTGATGAACAAAGTGCAGAAAGCGGTCGCCACGGAGGGAGCTTGCTTCATCAACGTGCTGAGTCCCTGCCCGCGCGGATGGCGCTATGCCCCCGACCAGACCTTTCAGATCGCCAAACTGGCCGCCGACACCTGCGTGTGGCCGCTGTACGAGATCGAGGACGGCAAGCTGACCATCAACTACAAGCCGCGTGAGAAGAAACCCATGCTGGACTGGCTGAAAAGCCAGGGCCGGTTCCGGCACCTGTTCACCCCGCAGAACGAACACCTGGTCGAAGAAATCCAGCAGGATGTAGACCGTGAGTGGCAACGCCTGCTGACGCTCGAAGCCATGGGGAAAGAGACGGCCCAATAGAGGCGCTGCGGAAGCCGGCCACTGAACGCGGCCGATGGGGGTGGACGCGCCGGCGGGCCTTGCCTTGCAGACCGCCCAGCACGTGAAGTCTGTTGTCCGATGCCCGGGACGATGTCGCGAACCGGCGGGCACGGCACCATCCCGCAGGAATTGGAAAGACGGCCATGCGTGAATCACCTCGACCGCACTCGACCCTCCAGGAGGTGGACTCGGAAGTCGCCGAAGCCATTCGAGCGGAGGAGAAGAGGCAGCAGGAGCACCTGGAGCTGATCGCCTCGGAGAACCACGGCAGCGCCGCGGCCATGGAGGCGACGGGGTCCGTCCTGACCGACAAATACGCGGAAGGCTATCCCGGCGCCCGCTGGTACGGAGGATGCGAATGCGTGGACGTGGTGGAGAACCTGGCCATTGAACGGGCCAAGGAGCTGTTCGGGGCCGAGCACGCCAACGTCCAGCCGCACTCCGGCTCGCAGGCGAACATGGCCGTCTACATGGCGATGCTCCGGCCGGGGACCAGGATCCTGGGCATGTCCCTGGCCCACGGCGACCACCTCACGCACGGGCATAACAGGAACTTCAGCGGCCAGCTCTACGAAGTGGTCAGTTACGGCGTGGCCCCCGAGACCGGCCTGATAGACTACGACGAGGTCCACCAGCTCGCCCGGCAGCAGAACCCGAAGCTCATCGTGGCCGGCGCAAGCTCCTACAGCCGCATCATTGACTTCGAACAGTTCCGGGACATCGCCGACGAGATCGGCGCCTACCTGTTGGCCGACATCGCCCACATCGCCGGTCTGGTGGCCGCCGACGTCCACCCCAGCCCCGTGCCTTACGCCGATTTCGTGACCTCGACCACCCACAAGACCCTGCGCGGTCCGCGGGGGGCGTTCGTCCTGTGCCGCGAGGAGTACGCCAAGCGCCTGGACAGCGCCGTCATGCCCGGCATTCAGGGCGGCCCGATGATGCACGTCATCGCCGCCAAGGCCGTCGCCTTCAAGATCGCCATGCAGCCGGAGTTCCGGCAGTACCAGGAGCAGGTTGTGGCCAATGCCTCCGCCATGGCCGACGAATTGATGCAACTGGGCTTCCCCGTGGTCAGTGGCGGCACCGATACGCACATGCTCCTCCTGGACCTGATCGGGGCCGGCCTGAGCGGCCAGGAGGCGTCGAACCTGTTGGCCCTGGCCAACATCGCGGTCAATAAGAACGTCATCCCGAAGGACCCGCGCAAGCCGTCCGAAGCCAGCGGCGTCCGGATCGGAACGCCGGCCATGACCACCCGCGGCATGAAGGAGCAGGAAGCGCGGACGGTAGCGCGGTGGATCGTGGAGGTGCTCGGGGCAGACGACCCCGAGGAGACGGCCGCCGCGGTCAAACCCCGCGTCCTGGACCTCTGCGCGGCCTTCCCCATCCGGCACTGAACGGACCGTCCGGCCCGCCTGTTCCCGTGGGCTTTGGCGGGCGCCGCGCACGTTGTCACTGGCTTATGACGACGCGCCTCACCCAGAGGTTGCGGTCTTCGTTCTTCTCGGGGTCCCAGAGGTCGTTGGTGAACGCCAGGCCGACGCGATGAACGCCCTCATTGACGCGGGCCGTGAAGATGAGGGATTCCCACCCGCCCTGCCGGATCTGCCGGTCGCCGACCGGTTCGCCGTCCAGCAGCAGTTGCACGATCGGGTACTCCCCTGCTGCGGGCGTGCCGCGGGCGGTGACGTCGAAGTTGTAGCGGCCGCCACGCAGGAACTTCACGTCAATGGTCACCTGGCCGCGCGAGCCCATGTAGGCCGTGTCGCCCTCGCGGCGGAAGTGGTCAATTTCTACTGGTTCCATCCGCGCGCCTGAGATGGCGGTCCCCCTTCGACCGGGTCCGAACGAAACGCCCAGGTTGTTGAGCAGGCCGCTGAGATAGCGGGCGGCGTTGTCGGAGGAGCGGGTGCGGCCGTCCCAGGTGACCTGGTCAATGAGCCAGAAGCCTTCGCCGTCCTCGATCTTGACCAGCCCCGCCGGACGAAGCAGCGCCTTCTCCGGCCCGGGTTGACTTTCGGCATAGAAGAAGCTGTCCAGCAGAAGGTTGCGGTCCTCTCCCTTTTCGGGCGCCCAGGCGTCGTTGGTGAAGGCCAGGCGCAGATGATGCGGGCCGGCCTCCGCTTCGCCTTGGATCGAGAAGACGCCGGGCTTCGCGTCGCTCACGTTCAGGTGTCCCACCAGCCGGTCGTCCAGGTAGACGGCTACGTCGGGGAAGACGCCGTCGCAGTGCGTTCCCTCACCCACCACGCCGAAGAAGTACCCCCCGGCCTTCGGCAGGACGAGGCGCGTCTCCAGCGCCCCGTTGCGCGCCATGTAGACCGAGTCCTCACGCACGAGGGGATCGCCGGCCGTGGCCTCCATCGCCTCCGCTTCGACGATCGTGCACTGCTCCAGCGACGGCGGCCGCCGCGTGATCTCCCCGGCGAGGACCCCGCTGTAGAGCGGGTGCCGCCTGCGCCAGTCGCCGCTGGTCTCGAAGATCCAGTAGAGGTCTTCGTTGGTGAGCCCGTCGGTGACCTCGTCATCTCTGTGCCGGATCAGTACGGGCACGTGGAAGCTGGGCCGCACGGTCAGATCGCCCGGCACCGTATCGGACAGTGCCGCCATTGCATCGGCGTCCACGCGGTGCAGGGCGCGCCGGCAAGGTCCCACCTCGCCGGAGGAGCCGTCCAGGACCAGCACCTCGTATTGTGAAAGGTCGGCTTTCTGAAGCCTTCCCGTCAGGTCGTCGAACTCGGCACCTATCGCCTTCAGGTCTTCGTCCAGGAGCCGCTTCCCGCGGACCAGGCCGACCGACCGGCCCGGCGCGCGCGGCGTGGCCGCGTAGTTCACCAGCCGCTCGAACATGATCTGCGCCAGCGGCTCCAAGCCCAGCTTCTCGGCCATGAGGAGTTGAGAAAGAACGTAGCCGCCCTCCCCCTGGGCGACTTCCAACAGCAGCGCCGCGTCGAGGCCCTGGCTGCTGCCGGCGTCCACGAACACGCGGAAACCGCCCTCGCGGGGCTTGCCCAGGGTGCGCCGTGCCACCACGTTGTCACCGCGCCAGAACTTGAAGGCGTCCTCCGGCAGTCCGTCGAGGAGGCCGCCGGCGCGGGCGCGCTTGAAGGCCATCGTCGCAGCCCGGTCCGTCAGGGAGACCGGCAGCATGTCGGCCGGGAACCTTTCCTGCTCCAGCACCAGCACCGCGCCGCCGCTATTGACGAACTCGGACAGGACCTGATGCGGGCCGCCGCCGACGACGGGCATCCGGTCCTTGCCGACCAGTTCGTCCAGCACGTGGGGCTCGATGACGAGGAGCCGGGCTTCGGCGCTGCTGAGGCGCGTCAGGTCGTCCAGCTCGATAGGCTCCACGCCGCCGCGGCGCAGCAGGTCGGCGGCCTGCCCCTTGCCGTCGTACACGGCCAGCCTTGTGCCGTCGGCCAGGCGAAACCGCGGCGCCCTGCGCGGGAATATCCAGTAGTCTTTCGCCGATTGATAAACGGTCCTCGCCCCGTTCTTCACGACCAGTTCGAACTCCCTCCCGGTCATTTCGCGTACGGCGGGCGTGGTGAACTCGATGCTCGTTTCCACCCGCTCGGCGGGTTCGAGTGAGAAGCTGCGCCTTCCCTGGCGCTGGCCTCCCAGGCTCCACTCCAGGGTCAGGTCAGCGGACTTGAGTGTGTCGTTGTACAGGAAGACGGTGCGCTTGACCTTTTCGCCGGCGTAGAAACGCCGGTCGTATTCTCTCACGATGGCGGCGTTGGGCTCGTAGGCGCGCCGGACGGCGCGGTACTGCTCGTGGGGGAAGCTGCCGCTCTCCCAGAGCGTCCACGGGCACATGCCCGATACCTCGGCCGAGCGGTAGGCCTCCACCTGCATCTCCCAGGCCATCGCCTTGCACCTGTGGAGGCTCCGCGCGAAATCCGTGTAGGCGTCGTCGCCCAGAAGAACGGAGAAACCGTGCGCGGACCGGGCGGGAACCCACAGGAACTCGCCGATGTAGAGCGGCTTCTTGCGGTCCCATTCCCACTCGCGGCGCGGCCAGCCGGAGACCCTTGTCTTCTCGTTGATCCAGTAACAGGTGTTGGGGTAGAGCGTGTTGGTCGGGAATTCGTGGGGATAGTGCAGGTTGACGACGTCGGCGGCCCCGTCGGGGTCTTCGTCGCCGTCGTACATGATGGGCCGCGTGGGGTCCAGCGACTTCACGAACCGGCCCAGGTCGGCCAGGTTCTTCTCCGTCTCGGCGACCCGATCGCCGCCCACGTGGAGTATCTCGTTCTCGATGCTGTACATGACGACTGAGGGATGGTTCTTGTCCCGCCGGATGACGGCTCGCCAGTGATCGCGGGCGTTTTCCCAGAACTCCTCTCTCTCCAGGGCGTAGTTGCGGGCGAAGCACCAGATGGCCGACTCCTGGATTATGGGCAGGCCGATCTCGTCGGCCACGTCGTACCAGTTCTCCGGCCAGATGTTGGCGTGCAGGCGCACCGCCATGCAGTTGGCGCTTCGCAGGGCCTGGTAGCGTTCCCGGATCCGCTGGTCGTCGAGCAGCTCTCCTCGCGACGGCGGATGGCCCGCGGTGGCCAGGAACTTGACGCGCGTGCCGTTGAGCACGAAGTGGATGCCGTCCGTCCAGAACTCGCGGAACCCGAAGCGCGTGCTGTCCGCATCCACCAAGCGCGGCCCGACGTGGAGCGCGGATTCGAGATAGTAAAGGTGCGGCGAGTCGGGCGCCCATAGCTTCGCGTTCGGCCACGCTTTCCGGAGGGTGTGCTCCGCCATGCCGCCGGCCGGGACCGTCACGAGCTCCTCGCCCAGGTGGAGAGCTTCCTCGTCGCCATCCTGCACGGCGGCCCGCAGCGTCGGGGAGCAGGGGGCCTTGCCGAGGTTGCGCAGGATGTACTTCACCTCGATGCGTTTCTTGCGCACCGAGGTGACAATCGTCACGTCCTCAATACACACGTCGTTGCGGAACACGAGGCCGACGTCCTGCCAGATGCCGAACAGGGACGTCTGAGAGCCGACCGGCGCCATCACGCGTCCACTGACGGACTCCACCATGTCGCGCCCGGGCCCGTATTCCACCTCGCCGTCAATGACGCCGCGCACGTCTTCGACCCTCACCATCAGTTCGTTTGGCGTGCTGAATCGGCAGGCGTCCGTGATCTCCATCTCGAACGGCTCCCAGCCTCCGTAGTGGCCCCCGACGTGATGCCTGTTGACGTAAACTTCGGAGGCGAATTTGACGCCGCCGAACGAGAGGAATACGTGCGGGCCGAGCCGGGACGGCGGCAGGGCGAACGTGCGGCGATACCAGGCGTACGGAGGCGCAGCCTGCGAGAGGTGAGAGGGCACCTGAACGTCCTGCCATTCGTCGCCCAGTTCCGCGAGTTCGGCCCCCGACGTGCGCTGCACCTGCCAGGTGCCGTTCAGCGACCCGGCCATCTCCCGGGTGTCCTGACCTGCGGCCACCAGTAACACACCTACCGACAGAAGCGTGCTCAGCATCTGCAGTTCCCTCCGCGGTGGACGTGAAGCCATCTCCAGGCAACCGGGCAGAGTATCGGTCAGCCGTAAGTCATTGTCAAGGCTGCGATTGCACAGTTCAGTGGCTGATTGTGGTACGCGCTTTGCGTTGGACAACCCGGACCACGCCACTTATATTGTACGGTAGGGAGCGCGCTCTGGAATGCGCTCAAGGGGAGGTGCGGAGGTGGCCGGTTCGTCCAGGTCCGTGCGGGTTGCGGCGCTTACCACGACGTGCGCGCGTGTCTGAACGTGGGCATCGGGCGGTGGGAGTAGCCTGCCGGACCTGACCGCGCCGGTGATTCCCGCCGTGAGGCGAGCGATACGAGAGGAGAAGATGTCAATGGCAGCAGTCTCGAGCAAGGTGGAGAGCACGGAGCAGGACATAGCACAGTCCATCCGACGTACCTCCCGCAGGACCGTCCTGTGTGCGCTGTTGCTGAGCGGTCTCCTGTGGGTTCTGGCCTTTATACTGGCGCGCTTCACCGCCATCGGCCTATGGCCTTCGCTGGGGCTATGGTCCATGTTTGTTTGGTCTCTGGTCGTGACTGCGTATGCTGGCCTGAGCTATGCGCGGGCGCGCAAGTACATTCAACGCGTAGCCCCTGGCGGCGGATTGGTTGACAGGCTGACAGGACTGCCGAACCGACAGGCGCTGATGGCGGAGCTTGAGCAGCGCGACCTCCGCTCCATGGATCCGGGCACCCGCTGCCGGCTCATTGACGTGGACCTGACGAACCTTAACAGGGTGAACGAGGAGTTCGGCCAAATGGTCGGTGACGCGGTGTTGCGGAATCTCGCCGAGCTGTTGAGAAACGCCGTCCCGGCGCCGAACCTGCTGGGTCGCCTGGCCGGCGACGAGTTCCTCGTTATCATGCCAAGGACTACCACTGCGGAGGCCGAGTCCCTCGCCGACACTATCCGCCGGTCTATAGCCGAGCACAAGCTGGACCTGGGCGGCAAGGGAGTCGTCAGTTCTGTCAAGGCCAACGTCAGCGTCGCCACCTATATGCCCGAAGAGGCCTCTCTGCACGAGACGGTCATCCTTGCGAAGGGAGTTGGCGGCCTGGGCGTGTCC
>DAOVRD010000390.1 GCA_030628375.1 Planctomycetota bacterium | reverse complement strand
CCGCCAGCGCCTTTGCTCGGCCTTTTCAGTTTCGATATCCGTCGGCATGTCTGCAGATCTTCCGGTCTGTGCGCCCGGTGGCGAAGTGATTGGGGGTTCGCGCCAGTTCTATAGGTTGGGGGGTGAGGTTGTCAACGGACGCTCTGCAGAAACCTTCTTCTGGTAGCCCCCGGCGTCTCGCCGGGGGTGCCATGAGTCCTCCAGCGCCGGGCGAGACGCCCGGCCTACCCGGGAAAAGGGCCTGAGGGTCCGCGAACTCTTGATCGGATTTCGGCACGTGATATACTCCGTGGCCCGGGCGTGCTTGCCCGGTCGTCCTTCTCGCTCTCACGCGTCGGTCGCAGGGGCCCACGGGCCAATGGTCGAGCATCCACGCATAACAGTCATAATGGGCCTCTTTGGGCCGGGCTACGCCGGGCGTGTGCGCACGGCTGTCCGGAGCATCCAGAGGCAGACGCTTCCGGTCGAGGTGATTCTGGCGGAGCTTTGCGACCGACCTCTCTACGGTGAGCTGGCGGCGGAGTTGGGAGTGCGGCACGTGACGTCGCCCCCCGTGCGCTACGGCTCTTCGGCGGTGTTCAGCGCCAGCATGGCCGGCAATGCGGCTCTGGCGCTCGTTCGGTCCGATTGGGTCTATCACTCGGATGTCGATGTGTTCTTCCCTTCTCGGGCCTTTTTCGAGCGGCTCGTCGCGGAGGTGTGGGCAGACAAGAACAACGTGGCCACCTATCCCCTGATGAAACACTTGCCGGCTTCACGCGTCGGGGAGTTCGTGGAGGGCGTGGACTGGTCTTCCCTCTCGGAAGACCTGCCCTCAACGACCTTTCTCGATTTCCGGGAAGGGAAGTTCTTCCCGGGCGAAGAGCGCGAGGTCCGGACGATCAGCGATGGAAAACCATGGGTCATGACTGAATCCCGGCATCAGGTGGCCAGATCCATGGGATATCGCGGCCGGGGCTATGAGGTGGTCGCCGCGCGCCAGCCTGCTCTGCACTTCGGAGCCATGTTTGCCTCGACGGAGCTCCTGATCGACCTTGGTGGATACTGCGAGGAGTTCGTTGCCTATGGCTTTGAGGACGTGGACATCATCTGGAAGGCGAGCCACAGCGGCAACCTGATCGAACTGTACAAGGCCCGGCCCGATCTTGTCACCATTCACCTGGACCATCCCAAGCCCTATTTCTCGCGCATTGCTTTCGAAAGGAACTTGCTGCTTCATCAACTGCGGAAAGTGAGAGGGTTGGACGACGCGATCGCGTCAGACCGGGCGTGTCTTGAGAAGACGATGGAACGGATTGCCCAGCAGAAGGCCACGTGACCTGTTGAGACGGTCAGTTTAGGGGACTCGCAAGTGTCTTCAGACTTTGTGGCATACAACTCGCCGCAGATGAGCAGGTCCGAGGGCGTGAGCGTAATCCTGACGCTGTTCGGCCCGGGCCGGGAGCAGGTGCTCAGGTGCGCCGTGCAGAGCCTGCGCCTTCAGTCGCTCGCCCCCGAGATCATCGTGTCCGAACAGGCGGCGCCGGGCAGCGAAGCGTACTCGGAGGCCGCCCGGGCCCTTGAGGTGGACTATGTGTGTTCCTACCCGGAACGCGGCCCGCAGGGGGAGGCCTATTTCAGCAAAGGCCGGGCCTACAACGTCGGTTTCGATGTCTCCAGCCGCAGACACGTGTACTTCTCCGACCCGGACGTGCTCTTCCTTTCGGGCCGGTTCCTGCGGGACGCTGTGGCGCTGCTGAGGTCGGACACGGGTTTGTGTCTCGTCGAGCCCAAGATGATCCGACTCACGGAGCACGGCCGGACCGAGTTCTGTGAGGATGCTGTGGCCGGGCGGCCGATCGGGGGCCTCGGAGGTCCGGACGATCCCCCGTGGCTGTGCGACTACCGGGAGGGACGCCTGGTGCGCGCGGCCGAGGATCTGGAACTGCGCGAGGAGGATGGCGCCCTCGTAATGGCGTCAACTGCGCGGCTGGCGGAACAGGCGGAAGGGGAGGGGCGCACGCCTGCCGAAGCGCTCTGGGAGCCGACGGTACACAGGGCAGCGGTGCTGTGCTCTGCCGAGACCTTCACTGCTGCCGAGGGTTTCTGCGAAGACTACCTGGTCTGGGGTTACGAGGACCAGGACTTCAAATGGAAAGCCGCCGCTGTGGCCCGGCTGACGCCGATGCCCGGAATCACCCTTCACTTGCAGCATCCGAAGGAATACGCCGAGAGGTATTCCGTGGA
Organism: Planctomycetota bacterium; assembly: GCA_030628375.1. Lineage (GTDB taxonomy): Bacteria > Planctomycetota > Brocadiia > SM23-32 > SM23-32 > DAOVRD01. The sequence goes on along the minus strand of DAOVRD010000390.1, from coordinate 1,034 downwards.
GCGCAATCGGTTTCTGTTCGAGAGCAGAAAGCTCAAGGGCCTTCAGCCCACGATCGCGCGGGATCGCAGCGCCGGGGATTCCTTCTGGACTGCCGCACGGCAGGGCGACTTCAAGCGCGCGCGGGCTTTCCTCGTCAAGCCCGGTGATCCGCGCTAGACGGCGTGCGAAGGCCCTGCCGGCCGTGTGCCATTCAGACGGCATTGCAATGCTCACAGGCCTGGTGTATTGTTACACGCGGCTCGCCGGCGCGCAGCCCGTTGAGTCAGCGGCGGCTGAGTGCTGCGCAGGTGAGAAGGGGGGCAGCAATGACGGATCGCTGTCCCGATTCTCAATCCACACAACGATCAGGGGGCCCCGACATGGAGCGTGAAACCGCGTTTCAAATGGCCACTTCGAGCATCCGTTACGGGCCGGGGGTTTCGCGCGAAGTGGGCATGGACCTGGCGGACATGGGCGTTGAGTGCGTCATGGTGCTTGCCGATCCGAACGTGGCCAGGCTGCCGGCCCTCAGCGCCGTGCTGGAATCGCTCGATGACGAGAAGGTCGGTTACACATTGTTTGACGGGGTGCGCATCGAGCCGACGGACGAGTCGTTCCAGGAAGCTATCACGTTTGCTGGATCGCAGCCCTTCGATGCCTTTGTGGCTGTCGGCGGCGGTTCCACCATTGACACAGCCAAAGCGTGCAACCTTTACACCACTTATCCTGCCGAGCTCCTGGACTACGTCAACGCGCCTATCGGCAAGGCCAGGCCCATCCCGGGTCCTCTGAAGCCCCTGATCGCCGTCCCGACGACGGCGGGCACCGGAAGCGAGACGACCGGAGTGGCCATTTTCGATCTGGTGAGCATGCGCGCCAAGACCGGCATAGCCCACCGGCGACTCAAGCCCATGCTCGGGCTTCTTGACCCGAACAACACCCGAACGCAGCCCCCAATGGTAGCTGCGGCGACGGGACTGGACGTGCTCACACACGCGGTCGAGTCGTACACCGCCATGCCCTTCAACCAACGGCCGAAGCCGGCCCGCCCCCT
>DAOVRD010000341.1 GCA_030628375.1 Planctomycetota bacterium | reverse complement strand
CATAGACCGCATCATCCGTTATCTGCACGACGACCGCGCTGGCATGAGCGTCCTCGCAGTTCTGGACAAGTTCGAAGAACCACCTGCCCGTGTAATCCTTGGCCGATCTTCTGGCTGCATTGGCATCTCGGATGATCCTATCGGGCTGTACTTTGTAGACCTGAGCCAGGCTAGCCCTGAAATCCTCTATGGCTTCTCTTAACCCGCACACTGGCGTGTCCCCATCGCGTCAGTTGTCTTCCGAAGACTGAGCTCCAAACCATCGATATCACGGCTCGGACCGTGTGCACGGCTGCTGTGAACCACCGGCTCAGTGCCTTCCCCGGCGGAGAACGCAATACCGAGCGCCTTAGCACTTCGTCTCAGCAGCCCTCCCTTTCGATCTTCTCCCAGAATCGCTCTACGAGAATCGTCCCTTTCCGCAGGTACGAACGTGCAATACGCAGCCATCCGCCCTTGGCTGAACTGCCTGCCTTGATCTTTTCGAGCGCCTTGGCAATCAGCTGGCGTTGCTTCTCGTCAAAGCCCGCCAAGTCAACGGATTCGAGAAAGGAAAGCATGTGCCGGACGTGGGGTGAGAATGCGCCGTGCTGCGGCGTGTGGCCCTCTGCAGCGAACAGGAGCAGCGCCGTGAGCGTGGCCATCACGCGTTCCTCTTCCGTATCACCAGGCAGGCCGCCATCTGGCTCTATGATGCCGGCCAGTTTCAGCAGGACATCCTCCACGCCTTTGCCTTCTGACTTGGCGGGCAGCGGCCGCATTGCACGTGGGGCCGCTTCATATGCCAGAGGCCGCCGAGCCAAGGGATCCATGCGCCTGGCCATGACCGTGGGCATAGACTGAGGGGCCAGGAAGGCACGATCGAAGTAACTCTCAAACATGACGCCCCGCGGCATGCCCACGGGGACGACGGTGGTCTTCGGTACTTCCCCCGGCATGTCGCCTTCCCGCTCGACGACCGCCACCAACGCAGTGAGGCGGCACGTCAGACCGTACTCCAGACTCAGCGTCTCGAGGGACCGCCTGGCCCGAGAGGCCCGTCGTTTTCCAGGACCCCGGACCTCCTCGGGTCCCATCTGCGTTTCGAGATCTGTGATCGACCTCGCCCCCTGGAGGAGGCATAATACCTCGCCCAAACCGTCCTCTGCGACATGCACTGGGATCATCAGGTCTTTGGCGCCTTCGTGCGTTTGCCATGAAATGTGAAGCTCCCCTTCGCCTTCTCCTCCGGTTGTGCCAAAGACGACCAGCGGGGTGCCCGCAAAGACAGCACTGGCAGGCGCCGGAGAGATCGTCGCCCCCTCGAGGCCGCTGGCCTGGATTGCTACGTCCGATGCAACCGGACGCCCCGCGGCCGCGAAGAGTTCCACCGCGGTCATGTCCACCCGTTCCCTTGCCGTGACGAATCGACTCACCCCTCCAGTCTGACGCGCCAGCAAGCTCAGGAACCTGTCCTGGCTTGCGCTGCCAATGCCAAGGCAGTGAATTCGTATTCCAGCGTTTTTCGCCTGCTGAATGACAGTATCTGTTCCGCTGACCTGCCCGTCCGTCAGCAAGAAGATGTCTCCTCCACTGCCTGCCAGCAGGTTCGAAGCCGCCGTCAGACCGGAAAGGAGTTCGGTGCCCCCGCGTGCGTCTATGGTCGCCAGGAACCGAGTCGCTGCTTCACGGCTTTCACTCGTGCCCTGCACGAGCTCGGAACCGAACAGCGTGACCTCGTTGTCGAAGGCCACGATGCCGAACCTGTCGGCCTCCGACAGCGCTCCCAGGCAGGCTTCGACCGACCTGAGTGCCTGTTGCATGGGCACGCCACTCATTGAGCCGGAGCGGTCGAGCACGAACGCAACATGCACTGGCTCTTCCGAGGCGCTGCCGAACTGATCCGACGGCACCACGACGGCGAATCTGCCTCTCCCCTCTTTGTCGACTCCGGATAGCACCTGAGGAGGCGTCTCTTGAAAGCCCACGTCCAGGACCAGGTCCCGGTCCGGCACGTCGCCTTCGGTGGCCAGAAGTACTCGGGCACTCAATTCTGCCGTGTTGAGCACGCGGAGCGGGTGAGATGGGGAAGCGATCTCCGCTATCCTTCCCGGCAGAGAGACGGACAGATCGAAACCGACACGGTGCAGCGACGTCGCGTCCTCAACCCACCGCGGCAGGAGCACGTCGCCGAACTCGTCGGGGGGCAGTTCCATCTCGCCCTGCCCCGGTTCAACCTCTATCGCCTTCGCCTTCGCGTGATATGTCGGAGCCAGCGTGAAAGGAAAGCGGAAACGGAATCCTGTGTCGCGGGGTTCAACGCCAGCGACCAGTTCGAGATAGACGGTCACCCCCTCGCCCGGGCGGAGGTTGCCGAGGTTTAGGTTGACCACGCCATCACCGTATTGCTGGGCGAACACGCCCAGATGCCCCCCTTCGATCGCCTCTTCGTACGCTTCTCTGGCCTCCTCCAAGCGCTTCAGTTCAGAGCGCACCGAGAACTTCTCGCCCGTTACCCGGAACCTGCGCAGTGTGGCGTCGCGTGGGAGCGCAAATGCATACACGACCTCAAGCGGTTTCGTTTCTGCGGATTGAAACGTATGCCGCACGACCAACCGTGCGCCCACAGGGAGTATCTTCCCCGTCAGCCACAGTTCCTGCATCGCGAGCTGACACGCCTCGCCGGTCTCGGCACTCACGGGGGAGAATGTGCCTGTTGACAGGTCAGTCGTCGGGTTCATCATCGTCCTTATCCTTTCCCGTTGCAGTCAGTTCTGAGGCCATACGTGCCAGTGCTTGCCGGATCTGTCTGCTTCGCCACGGACTGGTGTCCGCCCGCACCGAAATTACCACGTCGTCGGCCACCGGATAGTGCCACCAGGGGGTCGGTGTCGGCATAGCTCTGTGGGCCTCTTTCCCGGCAAGCACATGGACTATCTCTCTCAGCGTCAGTCCCTCGCTCTGCAGCTGCTTTATCTTCTCCAGGCGCTCAAGGTGCTCTTTGCCATATACAGCGTCCCTACCTGAGCGCAGCGGACCCGACACGAGGCCGCGCGAGATGTAGTAGCGTATGGTCCGTCGCGGCACGTCTGCACGCTCGGCGAGTTCTGCCATCTTCATCTCATTGGGCACATCGCCCGGCATTTAACGGTCCCTCCAGTCGGTTCACAGTGTCATTATACCTAATAATACGCCAGTGTCAAGTACTGGTGTATTCTTTCGGGCCGCGGCGTGTTGATGGGTCGTTCGGGCCTCGGAGTGGCTGCTGAGAGTGATTACGCAGGCCGCCGGGCTGGTGGGAGGGATGACGGGGATGCCCTGGTGACTTGCTCTGTCAGTGTCGCCTGAATCTCCGGTGTCCTCAAGACACGGTTAGGTTTGCTGCAAGGGTATCTCGGGCGACTGCCCTCCCCCAACGCTTTGACTGCGGCGCTGAACTCCTCGGCTCCTTGTATCAGCCAATTCGAAGGCCCCCCACTCCGCGGCGTACCTGCGTCGTAGCTTAGTCGAAGTCAAGCCCCTTTCTCCTGAAGGCGGCCCGGTAAAGGCCATCGTCCCCCTTCTTCAGGAGCGAGGGCAACCGACTCTCCAGCAGCTTGAGTACACGTTCAGCCTTTCGGCTATCGGGATCCTGACCCCCTATCGCCTTCTCAACGTCCTTCGCCAATTGGGTGCCGCTTCGGTCCTTGAACAGGCGCTTTCCTATCGCGTCTCGGATATCCGCCACGACCCCAGGCAACTCCTGAACTGCCTGACCAGTGGCTGCCGTTCCCTGCTCCTCAACATCGCCAAGAAGGTGCACGTCGTAGATGATTGACGCCAGCGCGTTCTTTCGTCGCCGCGGGTAGACACCGAGTCCCCTTTGCACAGCCGCCATCATCTTCCTGTTACGTCTGCCTTGCTCCTCCTCGATGAGTTCGAAGAACTCCTCCTCCACTTTGGGGGACCATCCGCGGCTCTTGACCTGCTTCACAAGTGGCGCATGCTTCTTGGGGTCGGCGTTGAACCCCCAGTGGAAGAAGAGTCGATGCGAATGGGGTCCCCAGGCGAATCCTCCAAAACGGGAGTCGTTCTTGACCTTGCGCGGGTAGAACTCACCGACCGAATCGATCTGTTTAGCAAATGAGTCGCAGAGCCCCTGGAGGTTACTGCACCCCAGGCTCCCTCGGGGGTCCGAAATGCCAAGTACGCGCTGGTAGTCCTTACAGTGCTCGCGTTTGGCCTTG
>DAOVRD010000349.1 GCA_030628375.1 Planctomycetota bacterium | reverse complement strand
GCTGCTGCTTGAGGCACAGGTGGCGGTCTCCGCGCTCTCCTACAACATACCGGGGGGCCTGCTTCGTCCTCCCCGCGTGGAAGGAAGGCTGGAGGCAAAGCTCCAGCGGGGGAAATGGAGGCACATCGTGCTCCATCACAGCGCCAGCGACGCGGGGAACGAGGAGATCTTCGACAGGGTCCACAGGGAACGGCGCTGGCGCGGCGTCGGATATCACTTTGTCATCGGCAACGGCCACGGCAGCCTGGACGGACTGGTGGAGGTGACTTTCCGCTGGGAGCAGCAGTTGTCCGGGGCTCATGCCGGGGTCAAGGAGTACAACGAGCACGGCATCGGCATATGCCTGGTGGGGGATTTCGAGCGCCAGCATCCGACCGCCAAACAGATGGAAGCGCTGGTGGGCCTTGTCAACTACCTGCAGGACAGGTGCAGCATCCCGACCGGGAAAATAATGGGCCACCGACACGTCAAGGCGACCCGTTGTCCGGGCAAGAACTTCCCCTGGTACGAGTTCTTCTCACGGCTGAACCACTGACCCGTCCCGCAAGTGCGGACTAAGACTGGACGCAGCCTGGCCAACGTAGCGGCGCGTTGCTGACTCAACGGATGGAGGCTGTAACACCTGGCCGCGTGCTTGTGGACTCTGCCGCAAGGCTTTACTCCCGGGTGCAACTCCTATGACCATGGACCTCCTTCCGGGGCGCCTCTTCTAATTATCGCGAGGAACGTCACGATTGCGGTACTGCGGGGTCCTGGTCGCTTTCGCAAACGTTTGTCCACAGGGGGTGGCACAGCAGCCGCTGCGCTTCAGTGAGGAAGCAGGATCTGTAACGCGCATCAGAGAAATGAAACGTCACGCGTTTGCCATGGCGCTCCCAATCCGGCCTTTTTGTGCCGCCCCACGCTATCATCTTGTTTCCCGTTTCTTGCGCATAATGCGCCAGTGCCCTTAGACAATGCAGCACGGCGACATCCTTAGTCTCGACGGTGACGCTATAATGGTGATCCTGGTGAGTTGTCATCTTCGGCCCCGATTCCAGGTTCGCCGGTTCATGGGCATGGGGGTAAGCACGATCTCGAGAGGACTCCGGCCCACACCCCCGCAGTGGCGCACACTGAAGCACGCGCCGACACTAAAGCCACAATGGGCAGGCGCGCTTGCCTGCGGGTCCTCGCCGCCTCCCGAATGGCCCACCGTTTCCGCCTCCAGATGCTTATCAGACGAGGCGTCACACTTGGCGGATAGAGTACATCCCAACTGCGTGCCCAGTTCGTTTAATCGGACTTCACGTTCGGTAACGGGCTGTCGCAAGATCCTCCGTAGCTTGCGCTCAAAAGTCGCGGGTGCCTCCCTCGCTCCAAAGCGCCCCGGCCCACAATAGGAGCCTAAGATGCCCCCCGGGCCTTATCGCGCTGAACTTGCGCGCGCTCCTATGTAGTGGCCCGTCAAGTTACCACACTCGTTTACACGCCGCAACCGATTCTCCTCGCCACTTGTGGCCCCCACCGTTATAATGCTGTCCCGTCGGCTGATCTTGAACTTGGCTTTGGTGTTAGACTGAACCTTATCGGGGCAACGGCGATGAAACGGTTGAGATTGTTTCTTCCGTGCATGCTCATCTTCTTGACCCAAGGACTTGCCTTTTCTGGCAAGGATTCTCTGCCGTCTCTCGTGAAAAAGGTGAAACCTGGCGTTGTCAGCATTATCACTTACGACCAGAGCGGAAGCCCCTTGGCTCAGGGAAGCGGCTTCTTCATCTCGTGTGGGCGCGCCGTCACAAATCGCCACGTCATCGAAGGCGCATTCCGGGCACAAGTCAAAACCTCAGCCGGAGAAATCTACCCCATTTCCGGCGTGGTCGCCGACAGCCAGGAGTGGGACCTGGCGATCATCCTTGTAGATTTGCGCGGGGCTCCGGTGGCGCACCTGAAGATGGGGAATACAGTCCCGCAGGAGGGCGAATGCGTCGTCGTTATTGGTTCTCCGCTCGGCCTTGAGGGCACCATTTCCGAGGGGATAGTGTCCGCCGTACGCGAGATACCCGGCCTGGGAGAGATTATGCAAATCACTGCTCCTATCTCGCGCGGTTCAAGCGGCGGGCCCGTCCTCAATCTGGACTGTGAGGTAATCGGGGTTGCCACGGTGCAGCTGGTAGAGGGCCAGAATCTGAACTTCGCCGTGCCGGCCGCCCACGTAAAGGCGCTGAAGCCGGGTAAGGCAGTTCGACTTCCAATTTGGGACGCGTTTCCGGGCGCCAAAATTCAGGAGTGGTGTTCCCATCGGCAAGACGGTCTCAACGCCCTGTGGGCCGGCGAATACGCAACAGCCCTTCGGCTCCTCGAAGAGGCCGTGAGGGCCAATCCGTCAGACGCGCTCGGTTGGGTTCGTTTGGCCGGTTGCTACTTGCTTGTCAGTGAGCACCAGAAAGCACTCGATGCCTGCAAAGAGGCCATGCGAATAGATACAGATCTGGCAGAGGCCCATTTCGTTCTTGGGTTAGTGTACATGGATCTGGGTCAGAACGAGGCGGCAGCAGAGGCCTTTGAGCTAGCCATTGGGCTCAAGCCACACGACGCTGTAGCTCATTACGTCCTAGGCTGCACGTACTTCTGGCTGGGGCGGTATGAGGTTGCGGTGCAGGAGCTGAAACAAAGCATCCGACTTCGGCCCGACTGTGCCGATGTGCACCGCGAGCTTGGACGGGCGTACACCATGCTCGGGCAACACCGGCAGGGGAGTGAGGCCTTCCAAGAGGCCATCCGCTTGAAGCCGGACGATGCGGAGGCGCACCTGTTCCTAGGGATGGCGTACGGCTTCCTCAACCAATACCAACAGGCACTGGAGCCGTATAAGGAAGCCATCCGATTGAACCCGGATTACGCCGAGGCGCACCTCCACCTGGCGGCAGCGTACTCTGTCCTGGGCCAACACAAAGTAGCAGTGCAGGCCTTTAAGGAAGCCATCCGATTGAAGCCGGACTACGCGAACGCACATTTCGAACTGGGGCTGGCGTACTGTGGCCTCGGCCAATGGCGACAGGCAGTTCCGCCCTTGAATCAGGCCGTCCGCTTGAAGCCAGACGATGCGGAGGCGCACTACTGGCTAGGCCGATGCTACTTGATGATAAGCGACGTAGGGTCGGCACTTGATGAATACAAGATACTCAAGGATTTGGACGAGGAATGGGCCAACGAACTCTTCAAGGCCATTTATCCGTGAAAGCGGAGTCTGCCAAGAAGTGCAGGTGCTCGAGGAGTTCGAAAAGCTCACTGCGGCGGGATGGTCGGCGCGACACCTGATTCGAACTACAAAGCCGGCCTGCTCGGCAGTCATAGTGCCCTCCGGCTCCCACCAGAGGTTTGGCTCTGCTCGTGCAATTCATCTCATTTGTAGCCGGCTGAGCCATCCAGGAATGCTTCGAGGGCCAGGGCGAACTCGTCGGAGCTTTGGAAGCGCTTCTCGGGCGCTTTCTCCGTCGCTTTTCGAATGACCTCGGCCAGATACCCGGGCAGCGGGGGCCTCATCTCGCCGGGCTCCAGAAGCGGCTGGTGCAGATGCTTGTACATCAGCGCCACCGGGCTGGCGCCCTCGTAGGGAAGGGCTCCCGTGAGCACGTAGTAAAGGACCAGGCCCATCGCGTAGAGATCGGTGGGGATGCGGCAGCCCTCCCCTCGCCACTGTTCGGGGGCCATGAAATGCGGTGAGCCCACCACCTTCCGGGCAGTGCTGAGGCTGGTGGTCTCTTCGAGGAATCGCGAGAGGCCGAAGTCGGTCAGCCGCGCGCGCCCCCGTTCGTCTATCAGGATGTTGCCCGGCTTGATGTCGCCGTGGACTATCTTCTCCCGGTGCACCTGCGCCAGGCCGGCCAGAGCCTGGGCGCAAAGGACGCATGCCTGCCGGGTTGACAGCGCGCCCTCCTGGCGCACGCGCTCTCGCAGCGTGGTGCCGTTGATCAACTCCATCTCGATGAAGGGGAGGCCCTCTGCAATGCCCAGATCGTAGACGGGAACGATGTGGTCGTGGGCGACCGAGGC
>DAOVRD010000306.1 GCA_030628375.1 Planctomycetota bacterium | reverse complement strand
CGTTTGGTGGTCGCGAAGGCAGTCACCACGCTGTCGCTCAACCGGGTCTTGGTGCGATAGACTCTGTACAGCGGCTCGTCGAAAAACCGCACCATCTGCCAGGGTGGGAGGCTGAAGTAGTCGGGGCACCCCAGAACCACGGCTTTGGCCTGGATGATGTGCCTGGGGTCGCGGCAGTCCTCGGCGGCGATCACCAGCACGGAGTGTCCTGCTGCCTCCAGCTCTTTGCCCAGCTTCCCGGCTATCTCCTTGATGTTCCCGACCTTGGGTGTGGACTGGGTCACGGCGTCCACGGCCCCGGCGTCCGGCGCCGGCAGAGGCGGGGCGTCCGGTATGCCGCCGCACCAGACAATGACCACATCGTGGGCACGAAAGGGCTCCTCGGCTGCGACTTGCTCCGGGGCGGCGGAACCGTCCAGGGCCGCGACGTGTCCCAGCAACAGAACCGCAAGAACCACGCTCGCAAGAGCACCGACAAGCAACCGTGAAGCTTTCACAAGCCACCTCGTCTCCTCGGTGTCAGGAACGCTTCGTCGTTCCTTCGCTTCGTCGTCTCCGGCCTCTAGCGGAGCTTCAAGACCGAACTTCCGGGTAGGGCCGTTTCGGCCTTGTCAAGTAAGGGCACGGTGCGCCGTGCCCCTACGAAAGCGGATCGGGCCTGCCACTATGGCAGACGCGCAATGACCACGTGAGACGTATACAACGCTGCCTCGACCTAACAACTGCCAATTTCAACGCTGAAAGCGCCACTGGTGCGCGCTGACGCCTACCAGCAGAAGAACCGATAGGGATCGTCGAACTCCTCCGGCTGCTCCAGGTAGAATCCTTCAAGCCAGCGGCCCGCGCCCTCACCGGCTGTCACCGGACTTGCGAAACGCTCAAGGAGAGGCGTCGAACCGCTGCAGCCCATGTTGCCCAGAACACGTGAGACCAGAAAACCCGTGCGCCGGAACGTCCTCTTAACGTTGTAGAACTTCTTGTAGTCGAAGTGCCACGGCGGCAGTTGACAGAAGGCCACGTTGGCATCCCCGGCAAGGGCGAGCACCCCGTTGCCGATGACGGTGGCTCCGTCCGAGATGAGTTCGATCTCTCTCGGGTCACGGTTGTGCACATCCGCCGGGCCGACCCCGGCCAGCAGTGACTTCAGGCCGGCAGGCTCGAAGAGCGTGCAGATGTGCTCGGCCTTCTTCGTCTTGATGGCCAAGGGCAGCAGAGCGTTCGCTTCCCGTTCGCCGAGCCCGATGGCAAAGAGATGTCCGCCTGCTCTGAGCCACTGCTGTATGGCACGGGCGTTGGCAGCCAGGGCGTTTCCCCCGCCCGGTCCCACAACGAGGACCTGGTCACCGCTCGGCCGCCCACCTTCATAAGCCGCCAGGGTCAGTCCTGCCTGTTCCAGGTGCGTCCGGCCGGCATCCTCGCCCACATACGACGCCTGGCGGCCCGGCGCGGGCGAGTATGTGGAGATGTAGTCGAGCATGTTGGTGACCAGTCGCCTCGCCGCCGGCTCCTCCTCAGTGCGGCCGGTCACGTCCATCTGACACAGCAGCACAACGCCCTTGCCTTCGCGGTACTGCATGAGGGGGCTGAACTGCAGGCTGAACCCACCGTCCACTATCGGCAGGAAGTCGCCCGTGGCAGGCTTTTCGATGAGCACGGAGGCCACGTTGCCCCAGTTGCCACAGCGGTAGCTGCGCGTCACCTCGATGCCACACCACTTGATGGTGAGTTCTCCGGTACGGCGTCGCACTTCGTAGTTTTCCAGGCGCGGCGGCATGATGGTGGCCTGACCACGCCAGTCGCGCAGGTTCTCCGTCCCCAGGCCAGCCAGAAGCGGGTGGTCGGGCACGCGCTCAAACACCCGCCTCAGACCATACTCCTGGACGCGGAAACCGAAGCGCTTCTCCAGCACGTCAGCCGTCTGCTCGAACATGATGACCTTGAGGCCGTCGCGCACGCGCCCGATATCGGGCGCCGGCCCGTCGAGGGTCAAGGCCGCTTTGCCGACGATGAGCATCTCGTAGTCCTTCAGATTCGCGTCGGCACCGACCGGGGCGCATTCCACCCCCATGTCCTTCAAGAGCTTCGCCGTCTCTCCCTTGGGGTCGAAGAGCGCAATCCTCGTCCTCGGTTCCACCGCACCTGTCGGGGCCAGCACGTGTATCTGGAACACGTCACTCTGAGTCTCGCCCGAGCTGAATTTGACCGTTGCGGTCAGGTCATAGGTGCCCGGCTTCAGGTCGGCAGGCAGAGCGAACTCCAGCGGGATACGTTCCTGTTGACCTGTCTCAATCGTGAGGTTCCTGGTGTCGCCTTGCGGCTGCGGGAGTCCGAGCGACCACGAGCAGTCGCATTCGACCGTCTCGCGCGAGTTGTTGATGATGATGAGCTGCTTCCGGCAGGTTTCACCGGGCAGGAAGTTGTGGTCCTTGGTGGTGAAGCGTTCCGGCTTGCCGGCAACATAGGCCAGCAGAGGCATGTTGTTGCGGTACATGGCTTTGGCGACGCCCGGGATCCAGTCGGAGGGCTCGAAAGCCAGGTCCATCCGTTCGTACGGGTTCTCGATGTAATCGGGGCTGAAGCCGGGCCTCTGGATGTCGTCCCAGGCGACATCGAGTTCCTTCCTGCTCCTGTCGACACCGTCGCGCGGCTTCCAGAAGCCACATTGGCCGAACGTGTTCATCGCCGAAACACCCCAGGTGCGGAAGGCGCGCCAGTTGTCGGTCATGGTCATGAGCCGCACTTCTTCCTTGTGGGCGTGGCCGAGCGTAGATTCCCCCACAATCGCGTAAGGATAATTCCAGCGACGCCAGGTCTTGACCGTTTTCCACTTGTCGGTCTCCCAGCGGAGGTTCGCCTTGTCCACCTCACTGAGCTGGAAGGCCCTGTCGCCCAGGAACTGCGCGTTCCACTCACCCACGCAGACCTCCCAGGGCACGGGACTGCTTCCGAAGGACCTATTACCCTCATACCAGCCCCGGTACATGGTCCAGTCCAGGTCGTAGGGCGCATCGAATTCGGACAAGAGCAGGGGCATCACGCCTTCGGTCGCCCAGTGCTCGAACCTGTCCGAGACCTCCTGGATGGGCGTGAAGTTCGTGTACAGGTTGTTCGTATGCATGTTGCCCATGGTGCCGGAGGAGTGGTGGTAGACCACACGCGTGGGGTCAAAGTGCTCCACGATAGACTGGACCAGCTGACCCCGCTTGGCACCTGCGTACACGCGTGGACCGATCTCGCCACGCTCGTTGTGAAGTCCGTCCAGGAGGTCGGGATTGCTGCTGCCGCCATAGCTGAGGGCGTTGTGGTTCATCGAGTACATCACAACCGAGGGGTGATTCTGGGCCATGCGCACGTAGAACTCGGCATGGTGGGCATAGCCGTTGGTCTTCTCGGCATCCGGGGCGTCCCACTTGTAGTGCCCCATGTGCGGCTGGGAGAACGACACCAACATGCCCACGTCATCGGCGGCCCTCAGGAAGTCGGCGTAACCCACGTGCGAACCGGGCTGACAGCCGTAGTTATGCGTGTACACCGTATTCACGCCCCAGGTCTGCTGCCGCTCCAGACCCTCGCGGACGGCGTCATAGGTGGACTGGGCAGCGCCCAGCAGACCGTTCTCATATCCCACAATGAAGCTGTAGAAGCGCGTTCCGTTCAGATAGAAATCCCGACCCTCGATCCAGAACTCGCGGAAGCCGAACCGCACCGGACGATAGACGTCCAGCGCCCGGCCCCCGCCGTCGAGCAGTGACAGGTCAACCGAGTACATGTTCTGCGGCGTGTGAGTGTCCCAGAGCTTCTCGGGCTTCCAGCCGCCAGTGAACGCGAAGCGGCCTTCCTTGACGTCGGCCGACCTGAACGGCGCGCTTGTGAACTCCTTCACATTGCGCGCGTCGTCGTTGATGCGGGCCCGCAGGGCATAGCTGGCCGCGGGGTCCAAACCGTCCAGGCCCACGTCGAAGGTGATCTCCCACTTTCGCACGGATGTGTCCACTTTGACATCGCTTAGCCTGGCTCCGGCCGGCGTGCTCACCAGGAACACATCGCCACAGAAACCCCGACGCGCCACGCTGCCGCGCGCTTGCCGGGGGCCGCCGGTGTCGCTGTAGACCGCCACCACGTCGGACAGCGGCATGGCCATGACGCACACGGACAGCACGTGTTTGCCACCCGAACGGCAGGCCGAGGTGATATCCAGTTCACCTCCCGGATACAGAATCTCGCCGACCTTCTTCCCGTCAACGAAGACCACCGCATGGGAGTTCACGTATTCGGCGTACAGGGCGATGCGTCTTCCGGCCCAGGTGCCGGGGATTCCGATTTCACGCTGGTACCAGGCTGCGTTCACGTCCCGCAGGTTCACGTTCTCCCAGCGCGGATGGCGGTGCAGTGTCTGGCTGTCCTTCTGGATGTACGAGGTGATGCCCGGCCAGGGCCCCGGGACCTTGAAGTAGCCCCAACCGTCGGTCGGGACCGTCTCGGTCACCTCACTGGCCGGCTGCCAGCGCCACAGGCCGTTGATGCAGACGCGTTCTTGCGTGGCCGTCGTCTCACGGTAGGCTTTGTCCATGTCCCATACGGCTCTGACGCCTCTGGGCAGCGGTGCGCTCTGCCCAAAAGAAGGCCCCGCCAGCGCCACGAAGCTCAAGCACACCGCACCGACCGCCCAGAACCGCTGTCTGCTCGCCATCTCTTCTCCTCCTCGTGATTCGTTTCCTGAGTGCTGGCCTTTCGGATTCAACTGTAATGCTTGCACGGGCACCTGTCAACGCGCCCACACCAACACTCGCTCGGCTATGGCAAGGCGGACAGCCAGAGCTGGACCATTGACCGGGAGCGACCGCTGGCGTACACTCAGGCCGCCAGCAGCCCGTTGAAAAATGTGGCGCAGCCGCTCCCTGGGCTCCATAGCTCCGGTAGGAGCGACGGAGGCTCGGCTCGTAATGTAGCGCAGCCGCCCTCGGCTGCGGCCGATGGGAATGGCCG
>DAOVRD010000366.1 GCA_030628375.1 Planctomycetota bacterium | reverse complement strand
ATCCTGTTAAGGCCGTTGTATTCCCGGCCCCCCGCGCGCGCTTGCCGGGGGCTTCTGGAGATGACACCTGCGTGTTCTTTCCCGTATAATGGCGGGTCGGCGGTCAAGGGCTCGCTCGCCGCACGAGGCGGCGGGGCGGTGCAAGCGTTTCTGTCCGTTCGTTTGGGCGTAAGGCCTTATGGTACCGAAGGTTCTGGCAAAGATCGGCGAGGTCGCCAAGGCCGTGGTCGGCACCTCCAACGAGCGCATCCTGCGGGACATGTACCCGCTGGTTGACCGGATCAATGCGTTGGAACCCGAGTTCCAGCGCAAGTCCGACAGTGAACTCCGGGAGTTGACCGACAAGTTCAAGGAACGGGTCAGGGGGGCCGAGAGCTACGAGGAGACGCAGGGAATCCTCGACCAGATCCTGCCCGAGGCGTTCGCGAACGTGCGGGAGGCGGCCCGTCGGACCCTCATCACGCCCGCGGTGGACAGTCCCTACCCGATGATGCGCCCCTTCGACGTGCAGCTTGTCGGCGGCATAGCCCTTCACCGGCAGCTGATCGCCGAGATGGTCACGGGCGAGGGCAAGACCCTGGTGGCGACCTTTGCCGCCTACCTGAACGCTCTGGCAGGCGGCGGCGTGCACATCGTGACCGTCAACGACTACCTGGCCAGGCGTGACTGCGAGTGGATGGGGCCGGTCTACAGCCTGGTGGGCCTGACGGCGGGCTGGATACAGACCGGCCAGGACTACCGGGAGAAACGGGCGGCTTACTTCTCCGACGTCACCTACGGCACCAACACCGAGTTCGGCTTCGACTACCTGCGCGACAACATGCACTACAGCCCCCAGACGCAGGCGCAGTTGAGCCGTGGCCTCAACTACGCCATCGTTGACGAGGTGGACAACATCCTGATTGACGAGGCGCGAGTGCCTCTGATCCTCAGCGGGGCGGCTGTGCAGCAGTCCGACAAGTACTACATGGCCAATAACATCGCCCGCGCCATGAAGGCCGGCTGCGACTACATCGTGAAGGAGAAGGAGAAGGCCTGCCACGTGACCGATGAGGGCATAGCTCGCGCGGAACGCATGCTGGGTGTGGACAGTCTCTATAACGAGGACACGATGGACTGGCCGCACTTCATAGACACCGCGCTGCGCTCGCATGAGTTCTTCGAGCGCGATACCGACTACATCGTCAGGGACGGCGACGTGGTGATCGTGGACGAGTTCACCGGCCGGCTGATGGAAGGCCGCGTCTGGAGCGACGGGCTTCACCAGGCCGTCGCCGTCAAGGAAGGATTGAAGCTCAAAGAGGAGACGCAGACCCAGGCCACCATCACCTTGCAGAACTTCTTCCGCCTCTACAAGAAGCTGGCGGGCATGACGGGCACGGCAATGACCGAGGCGGCCGAGTTCGACAAGGTCTACAAGCTCGGCGTGGTGGCTATCCCGACGAATCTGCCTCTGATCCGCCACCAGTTCCCCGACAGGGTCTTCCGGACCGAAGACGAGAAATGGGGCGCAGCGGCCGACGAGATCGCCGAGGTCCACGAAAAGGGCCGCCCCGTCCTGGTCGGCACCACCAGCATCGAGCACAGCGAGCACTTGAGTAAGCTGCTGCATCGCAAGGGCGTCGAGCACCAGGTCCTGAACGCCAAGCCGGAGCTCGCGGCTCGGGAGGCGGAGGTCGTGGCGGTGGCTGGTCAGGCCGGTAACGTAACCATCGCCACCAACATGGCCGGCCGGGGCACGGACATCGTCCTCGGGGAGGGGGTCGCCGCCAGGGGCGGCCTGCACATCGTCGGCACCGAACGGCACGAGGCGCGGCGCATTGACAATCAGCTTCGCGGGCGCGCCGGCCGGCAGGGCGACCCGGGCAGCAGCCGGTTCTACGTCTCGTTCCAGGACGACCTGATGCGCATATTTGCGCCGCCGTCCATGCAGCGCTGGCTCCAGCGGGTGGGCATGGAGGAGGGGATGGCCATCGAGAGCAGGATGGTGACGCGCTGGATCGAGAAGGCGCAGAAGCGCGTGGAGGAGTACAACTTCGATTTCCGCAAGAACCTCCTCGAATACGACGAGGTGATGGACGAGCAGCGCAAGAGCGTCTATGCGTGGCGCCAGAAGTTCGTCGAGGAGCGCGAGGTCGAGGAGGAGGTGCTCACCCAGATAGAAGATGCCGTCCTGGACGGCGTTGACCTTTGCGTCAATCCCAAGCTATCGGCCGAGCAATGGGAGCTGGGCACACTGGGCGAGTGGTTTGAGCGGAAGTTCGGCGTGCCGGCCCGGATCCCTGAGCAGTGCAAGGACGATCGGGAGGCCCTGGAGAAGCATCTCGTCGGGCGGGCGCAGGAGACCTTCCGCGACCGCTGCGAAGCCATCGGAAAGGAAGCGCTGGTGGACTTCGCCCGGTCCCTCGCGCTGCGCACCATAGACATGAAGTGGAAGGACCACCTCCACGCCATGGACGTGCTCAAGAGCGGCATCGGACTGCGCGGTTATGCCCAGCTCGACCCCAAGATGGAGTACAAGAGCGAGGGCGGAGAGATGTTCGAGCACATGCTCATGAGCGTCGCCGACGAGTTCACCGATCTGCTGTTCCGAGTCAGGGTCGAGGAGAGAACCGGCCGCGAAGTGGAGGACGTCTGGGGCGTCTCGGAGATGCGCCACGAGCAGTTCAGGGTGGCCGAATACGCGCGCGAGCAGGAGCAGACCGCCGATGCCGCCGGCAGTCCCGCCCCGGTCAAGCCCATCCGGGTCGACCAGAAAGTCGGCCGGAACTCTCCATGCCCCTGCGGCAGCGGGAAGAAGTACAAAAATTGCTGCGGCCGCTTCAACCGCTGACTCTTCTTCTGACGTGACTCTTACTCTTTCTCTTACTCTTACTCTTACTCTTTCTCTTACTCTGTGTACGGGCGGTTCGCGAACCGCCCCTACTACTCTTGCTTTTACTCTTACTCTTACTCTAGTTTCGCCGCAGCAGCGCGGGGGAGCGATCTGATGCAGATCTACTTCGATCACGAGAAGTTGCATGTGTATCAGGATGCTATCGCGTTTGTGGCGTGGTGCGACGGCATTCTCCACACCCGGAATCCGGGCGCGTCACTGAAAGGCCAATTCGAACGGGCTGCGTCCAGTATTGCACTGAATATTGCCGAGGGTAATGGGAAGACTTCCGCAAGGGACCGTTGTCGCTTCTTAGAAGTGGCTCGCGGCTCTTCTCTGGAATGTGCAGCTTGCCTGGATGTCATGGCGGCAAGGGACCTCCTGACCGGTGAGGATGGTGACTCGGGCAAGAGGATGCTTATTGAAATCGTCCGTATGCTGACCGGACTTATCTCCAGCCTCAGAGATCGGGTGGCTGAAGAACAAGCGGAGTACGACTCCAGCCTGCCACCGCACGGCCAGTGAGAGCCTGGCAATGGAAGCGGGCCGCCTTGGGGGGGGCGGGACTGGAAGAAAGAGGAAGAGGAAGAGTAAGAGAAAGAGTAAGAGTAAGAGAAAGACAAAGAGGAAGAGCGACAGAAACAGATCGGGGGAGCGGGGAGAAGTACAAACACTGGTGCGGCCGCTTCAACCGCTGACTTTTCTTTTGATGTGACTCGTACTCTTTCTCTTACTCTTACTCTTACTCTGTGTACGGGCCGTTCGCGAACCGCCCCTACAAGACCAAGGGCATTCTTCTTGTTCAGTATCCCCTTTGTCTGTAACAGGCGATATGCAGCTTGACAAAGCACT
>DAOVRD010000147.1 GCA_030628375.1 Planctomycetota bacterium | reverse complement strand
CTACATTCCCACGTGGCATCCACATGTAGCACAGGCGCCCTCGCCTGTGTGTTTCTCTGCGCGACCAGCGCTTCGGCCTGCAAGAGTGTATCAAAGATGCCCCAGGCCGGCAACCCGGCGCGGACGGCGAGTTGACAGGGCGCCTTGGTGGGTGTAGGTTGGGGCGCGGGAGCCGCCTCAGGCGGGCGGCTCCGGGACTGGCCGTTGGACACGGAGCGCGGGCATGGAAACACAGCACGGCCGCATGCGCCGTCGTGATTTTCTGAAGGCATGTGTGGCGGCGGCGGGCTTCTCGGCGGTCCAGCCTTCGAGCAGGGCTGCGGCGTCCGCCGAAGGGGCCCGGCAGGCCGCCGGCACCGCAGACCAGATTGGCGAGGATGCCATGGACAAGACCGTTCTGTCGTTCTTCTGCGACGACACGAGCGCCCACAGGGGGCCTCCGGATACGTTTGGCAGGTTCCTGGACTTCGTCAAGTCGGAGGGCATCGCGGGCGAGTCCAGCGTCATCATCGGCCTCGGCTCCAGTCTGCTGAGCGAGCCGGATTCGGACGCCGAGCGCATCTACATCGAGCACCTCCACCGGGCGTTCGAGTGCGGGATTGACGCGCACATGGAGGTGATGACCCACGGCGGCAAGTTCGACTTCAAGGAGCGCCGCTTCCGCAGAGGCGCCATCCACGAGGGGCTCTGGATGCACGAGCCCGACGTGCCGGTAGAGGAATACGAGGCCTACTTCGACGCCATCATCGCGGAGGGCGAGAAGATCGGCGTGCGGTTCACAGGGCTGACGTGGCCTGGAGGCGGCGGACCGGAAACGGCGCGGCGCTACGCGGAGCTGCGCAAGCTGGGCATTACGAACCTGAGCCCCAACTGCTGGCAGGCCCTGCTGAACCTGGCAAAGCGCGGGCGGTTCCGCGGGCCCACGGTGCCGTGCTTCGTGCGCGCGCGGAACGAGGTGGGGCTGATGGCCGCCGACGGCGCGTACGGCGTCTACGACATCCCCGTGATCGGGCAGGACTGGCTGGGCCGATGGGACAACAGCCCCAACAGGGTGAACCCCGATTACTACATCACGGCTGACGGGCAGGGCGGGCACATCGCCGAGTGGGTCCGCGCGGGCAGGCCCTACTGCTTCTTCCACGCGCACTGGCAGGGGCTGAACCCCGCCAACGGCGTCGGCTGGGAGGCCTTCACGCTCGTGGTGCAGCGCATTAAGGAGCACCTCGGGGACCGTGTGGTCTGGATGCGCCCGAGTCAGTTCACGGACTACTGGCACGGCCGCCAGCGCGGGGGTCGGAACGCGTAGCAGCCCGTTGAAAAATGTGGCTCAGCCGCCCTTGCAGGCTCCAAAGATCCGATAGGAGCGAAGGAGGCCCGGCTCGTAACGTAGCGCAGCCGCCCTCGGCTGCGGCGGATGGGAATGGCCGGAACTCAGGCGAGGGCGCCTGAGCTACAAGTGCGCGGGAGAATGGGGCACGGACATGGCATCGAGGGTCGTTGCAAAACGTGGTGTGGAACGGGGGACGGCTGGGCGAACGCGGGCCGCGCTTTCGCTGGCCGCAATACTAGTGACTGCTTTGCTGGCGACGCAGCCGGTGAAGGGGGCTGAGATGAACCTTGTGAAGAACGGGGACTTCTCCCAGGTCAGTGAAGGCAAACCCGTCGGCTGGGTCGCGGCGGGAGACCCGGAATCCGTGACCCAGGAGCTGGTGACCGCCTACGAAGGGGACAATCCTTACGCGAAGCTCACGTGCACGCGGTGCGAGGGCGGGGGCGGCTCAAGCCACGCTATGATTGCCCAGGTGGGGCAGGTGCACGTGCAGAAGGGCCGGCGGTACGAGCTGTCCTTCCGCGTCCGTGCCGAGGGCATGCAGGGGCGGACCGTCAACGTGGCCCTGACCGACACGGCGAATTGGCAGCCCTGCGGGCTGAGCCGGGGTGTGCGCGTCGGCGAGTCGTGGCGCGACTACCGCCTGCAATTCGAGGCGCTCCGGTCCGTGGGCGAGGCCGGAAGGCTTCAGTTCTGGTTCACTGAGCCGGGGACCCTTTACCTGGCCGACGTGCGAATCGGCGAGACCGAGCCGACCGACGTCGTGTTCACGCACGTGGTGCCCGAGGGCGCCGGGAAGAACCTGCTGCCGAACGGATCTTTCGAGCTGGGCATGATCGGCTGGGCGGCCGCGGGCGAGTCTATTGCATGGGGCAACCTGGACCGCGTGCACGGCCGGATCGAGTCTTCCGGCGCGACCCACGGCTCCCGTTTCCTGCGCGTGCCGCTGGGTGGCAAGGAAGGTCCGGTGCTCTACTGGGACTACTACGACCCGGTGGTGCGTCCGCTGCGCATGATGCTGGCCGCGAACCTGGGCTGGATTCGCGTGGAGCCGGGGCAACCATACACCCTCTCGTGCGACATGCGGGCCAGCGTCGAAGGGGCGACGGCCATCCTGGGCGTGCGAACCCAGGATCCCCGCGGCAGCGACATGCCGCGCGGCGGGGATCTGAGGCACAAGGTTCAGCTCGCGAAGCAATGGCAGCGCTACTCCTTCACGTTCCGCCCGAGGAACCGCTACGTTTACGTGACCGTGGGGCCGGACCTGGACGAGGAGATGCGCGTGGACGTAGACGTGGACGCCGTCCAGCTCGAAAAGGGCGAGCGGGCGACCGGATTCGGACCTCACAGCCAGGTTGAGGCGGGCATCGAGCCGTCGGAGCCGGGGGGCGTGTTCACTGAAGGCGAGCCGGCGTCCCTGCGGCTGAGGGCCTACAACTACGGCACGTCCCCGGCCGTCGTGCGGGCGACCTTCGAGGTCACGGACTTCTTCGACGCGCCCGTCGAGTTGGCGCCGGTCTCACTGGACGTGCCGGCGGGTGGCCTGGCCGAGCGGGACGTGCCGCTGCCGGCCGACTGGAAAGGCTACTACTGCCTGCACGCGACCTACGACGGCGAAGGCACGACCGGGACGCAGAGCCTGCGGCTGGCCGTCGTGCCGCCCCGCAGCGAGACGGACAGCATCGTGGGCATCAACCACGCCTTCCCGGACGCCTTCCTGATTGACCAGGCGAAGAAGGCCGGCGTGACGTGGTACAGGGACTGGTCGCTGAAGTGGCATGACCTGGAGCCCTCGCCCGGTGAGTATCACTGGGAAGTGGGCGATCCGCAGGTGGACCGCGTGGTGGCCGAGGGGGTGCACCTGATGGCGCTGATGCCGCCGTACCCGTCGACGAAGTGGAACACGACGGGCTCACCGGAGGACGCCTCGAGCCGCTCCCCTGGGGAACTGGCCTGGGCTCCCAGCGACCCCCAGAAGCTGGGCGACTTCATCGAGAAGGCCGTTGCACACTACCAGGACCGCGTGCCGGTGTGGGAGTCGGCGACCGCCGAGATCTACACCCACTACGCGCTGCCGGCCAGGGGAGGCGGCTACGAGCCGGCCGATTACGTTCGGCTGCTGGCCGTGGCCTACGCCGCCATGCACCGGGCCGACCCGGACTGCAAGGTCATCGGCGGCATAGGCAGCTCGCCGCGCAAGCTGACCAAGGAGGTGATCGAGGCCGGCTGCCTGGACCACGTTGACATATTCGTCCTGCACATGTACCCCGGCCACCTGACGCCCGAACACTTCATCCCGCAGACCGACATCCTGTTGCAGAAGATGGATGAGCACGGCGGCCGCAAGCCCATGTGGGTGACCGAGTTCTCCTACTACGGGGACGACGACCCGCCCAGCCGCCCGTTCATTTCCGGGGGCTCGTGGTCCGAGGATCGCTTGCTGGCGGACGAACGAGAATGCGCCGAGTACACGATCCGCCTGTTCGTGCTCATGATGGCGCGCGGCGTCGAGAAGTTCTTCTTCCACGCCGGCGTCGGCGGACGGGTCAACACGCCCTACTACGGCTGCAGCTTCTTCAAGTACGGCGGCACCCCGGCCAGGCTCTTCCCCGCGCTGGCGGTCTACACGGAACTGATGGGTTCCAACGCTCAGTTCGCCGGGGAGAAGCGCCTCGGCGAGGACGGCTACTGCGTGGGTTTCGAGACGGGCAAGCGGTCCGTAGTCGTGGTCTGGAAGGCGGACGGTCGCGCGACGGTCTCAGTGGCTGCGAACGCGGAATGCCTGGACGTGATGGGGCGCAAGGTGGCGGAACGTCCCGTGGCAATCTCGACCGCGCCCGTCTACCTGGTAGGGCCGGCCGGCAGCGCGCGCAAGCTGGTGGCGTCCGTCACGCCGGCCACGGACTAGCGGACCGTTAAGGGAATGGTGTTCACGCTGGTCGCGTGTCTGAGGCGGAGTTGTAGGGGCACGGCGTGCCGTGCCCGAGCAATCGGCAAACGGCCCCGACGCAAAGGGCGGTGCCTAGCGGCTTGCAGCGGGAGCGGAGGCCCGCCAGCGGTACTCCCTCGGAACGCTCGGGGCAACGTCCAACCCCTCCAGCCACTCCCCCAGGTAAGTCCGATGCCTTTGCAGCACCTCCGCGTGTTCCGCAGACCTGGCCAGGTTGACGGTCTCGCCCGGGTCCTCTTTCACATTGAAAAGCATTTCCACCGGATCGTCATTGAAGGCGATGTATTTGTAGTCGCTGCTACGAATGGCCTGGCCGCTGCCGCCGTGGCACTCCACGGCGACATAGTCGCGATCCAGGGACCTGCCCTCTTCAAGCAGCGCTCGCAGGCTGACTCCCCTTACCCGGTCCGGAACGGGCACGCCCCAGTAGTCGCAGACAGTGGGGAACAGGTCAAGCCCGGACACCAGCTCGGCGGTCTCTTCCCGTCCCTCGGGAATCACCCCTTTCCAACTGACGACCAGAGGCACCTTCGCCACCTCGTCGTACAGGAAGTTCTTGGTCCGGAACTGGTGTTCGGCCATGCCTTCACCGTGGTCGCTGGTGAAGATGATCAAGGTGTCCTCCAGACGGCCCGCGTCCTCCACAGCCTGGATCAGCCGGCCGATTTCCGCCTCCACCATTTCCACGTGACGGTAATAGCCCCAGACATAGTAGCGCCAGTAGGCGTCGGCTTCGTCCTTCTGCGCGGGGCCGGAACCCGCCCGTCGCTCCCGGTAGCGGGCCGGTTCTTCGTGCGTGGTCTCGAAATTGTCGGGCAGCGGCGGCAGGTCCTCCAGTAGCTCCGGGTAAGGAAACCCTGCCCGATTCCTGAAGTTGTAGCTCGTCCACAGACCGATGTCGTGCGGCTGGGTGTACATCGCGGCCAAGAAGAAGGGCTTCTCATCGGTGTAGTTGCGGATATAGGCTTCGCAGGACTGCGTCACGCTCTTGTCGCCCTCCTGCCCCTTGCAGTTGATGCCGCTGGCGATCACGTCGAAGCCGGGGATGCAGGCGGTGTGCGGCTGACGCACGTGCCACTTGCCTGAGTACACGACCTCGCGATCCGTATGCTTGCCCAGCCATTGACCCAGATTGGGGATGGTGGCGCGGATGTTGTTCCCGTTCTCGAAGACGCCCGTCTCACTGGGCATCCGACCGGTGAAGATGGAGCTCCTTGCCGGCGAGCACAGGGGGTAGGTGCAATAGTTCTGCTGGAAAGTGGTTCCGCGTTCAACGAGCCCGTCCAGGCCCGGCGTGCTCACGTGCCGATTGCCGCGTGCAGAGATCGTGTTGACGTGCTGCTGGTCGGTAACGATCAACAGGATGTTCGGCTCAGTACTCATAGTGGACTCCCCCCTTGATGAGCTCGACGACCAGGTCCTCCTTCTTCTGTTGCGCGTCGTCGTCCAGCACGTACATCACCGCATTGGAGAGGATCAGGACGACCCGGTCCGCGTCGTCCAGCCAGTACTGGCGAGGCAGTATCCCGTGCCCGATCTGATAGACGCAGAAGGGCCTCATCCCTTCCGCCGCCAGCTTCTCCGCCAGTTCGGTCTCCATGCGGTTGATCCAGTGGCCCTTTTTCACCTTTGTTAGACCTTCAAGCAGCGTGAATTCGAGCCTGCGGCCCTGGCAACGCTGGACGACGTCTATCAGACACCAGTCCGCGGTGAAGGGCGATGCGAGATCCAGCCTGCGCTTCTTGCCCTGGCATGTTTCAAAGGCTTGCCCGTCCTCCACGGCGCCCTCCAGCGTCATGGACAGTTCCGGTCGAAGGCAGCGCGACGCGTCGGTGAAATGCGTCTCCAACCGCCAGCGAACGGGCGAGGCCAGTTCGTCATTGCGGCACACAATGCTGGCCTTCATGATGTTCTCTATTCCATCGGCGTTCACCAGCACGTGATCAACAAGGAATTCGACGCGTTCACCGTTGCTCGTGCGGGCGATCTTGAGGTACCCCATGTCCTTGTTCTGGAACCGGAAGCGACCGCTGTTGCCCCACACGCGGTATGTCTGGCTCCAGTCCCCGGCCACGTCGTAGCCCGACGGAACCGCCGGGAAGCCCGTGAAGGCCTTCATCTCCGCCAGGATTCTGGGAGACAGGAGTCCGGCGACGGCTCGGTCACCGGGATCGGCACCTTTATGCGGCATGACTTCCTCCTACA
Organism: Planctomycetota bacterium; assembly: GCA_030628375.1. Taxonomy (GTDB): domain Bacteria; phylum Planctomycetota; class Brocadiia; order SM23-32; family SM23-32; genus DAOVRD01. The sequence goes on along the minus strand of DAOVRD010000147.1, from coordinate 3,383 downwards.
TGCTGTGCGTTCAGCGGTTTTCGCGATTCACGCATCCATGCTACGGATTTCGTTGACTTACGACAAGGCCACAGCCTCAGGCGGGGGCGCCTGAGCTACACAAAAGCGCCTGCGAATGTAGCGTTGCCTGCTCCGCCAAGCCGTCTGGTGGACTGCTGCGCTTCCGGCTGACTGCCGCCCTGGAGGACCTATGGAACTGGGGACGACTCAGGGCTGCGGGCCCTCGAACTCGGGAATCTGCCCAGCTCCTTGCTGCTTCAGGTACTTCCTGAAGGCAGACTCGTAATCCGTGAAGGACGCGCCCATGCTCTTGGCAAGTAGGTCCATTCCCTCCCGGTAGACCTTCGCTGGTTCCTCCACCTCTGCGGCTGCGGCCCTGGCGGCTTCTCGACCATCCTGCAAAGCCTCTATGCTCTTGATGATGGCGATCTTCAGCTTCCCATACTTGCGGCCGAAGAAGCGCCTTACTTCCTCAGCCTTGCCCGTAACAGCGCCAGCCGTGCGCATGAGCTGCAGTTCGTGTGGGATCTCAGGATCCAAGTACAGGCAGAGGCGGATGTTGTCCAGGTACAGCTTGGCCAGGAGGCCCCTCACAGAACTCTCGTGTGCTGCCAGCGCTTCGAAGCCGCCAAGCATATCCGCGGGGTTCCTACCGAGCTTGTCACCGAGCAAGAGAACAGAGTCCTCGAAGAACTCAAAGAGCGCCGCCCGCTGCTGCTGCAGAAACTCCCCGCGCTGTTTAGCGCCCAGCTGCAGATCCGCCCGGAGCTTCTCGATCTCCCGGGCGTAGCTTGACTTCACGTTCTCCACTACGTTTGTGATGGCCCCGATATCCTGTTTCGTGGCCAAGTTGATCCCCTTCTGGCGAAAGTAATAAGCCAGAGAGAGAACGGCTCCGAGGAGCAACGCATCCAGCACCACGATCACTGCATCCATCGTCTCTGCCCTCATGCCTTGAGATATTGCCTCTGCGAGGTGACGCCCTCTCGCAGAATGACGACAGTACGGTGACCTGAGACTGGCAAGATAGTAACCGCTGCAAGGCAAGTGCACAACAGCCATCTGTTGGCACCACCACCTTTGGCTCCTGGGGTCACAGGAGCCCCCTCAGCGCCCCTCTGAGCGCACGTCGGCGCGGACACCCCTACCCCTACGTTCTGGCCGTTTGGCAGCTCCTGCCCGGCAAATCAGCTGCTGGCGTGGCCGTATTCCGGCCAAGAAGGCGGGCTCCCGGTGCAGAATCGGATCAAGAGAGCAAGGCGATTGAGATGGTCCCTGAGGCGACGAGTGGATCACCGACAACAAGCTCGCTATAGCCCATGCCACTGTGCATGATGCACGGGTATTCGTTCCGAGTACATCTGGCTCGAAGCCGGTCAGCTTGCCGGCGCGTAGCACATGTGCTAGTCTATGAAGTGTGGCATTCTGCGGGGCCAGCATGGCCTTCAACCGGGAGGCGAACACCATGGCCGAAGCATACATAGACTCGGCTTCGTTCTATGAGATAGTCGGGACCTTGAGGCGCGCCAATCCTGAGCAGTGGATTCCGTGGGCCTGGCAGAGCGCGGTCGAAGTGACTTCATTCGTCCAGGCCGCTCGGCATCTGAGGGTCGTCCCAGGCCCGAGTACTGCCGTTGCCAGAGACGCGGGGGGACCTTACGGTGATCTCATGCAAGCTCTATCAGAGGTTGTGGAAATCGGCTGTACCAGCAAGGCAACCGAAGAAGTGGCTGTGTCCGGCACGAAAGCGTGGGCTACACAGAATTGCCCTGGGATGCGCAAGCTGTACGCTTGCATGAAGAAGGACCGAAGGAACTTCCGTAGGTGGCTAGCGTCGGCCGTTCTTTGGGCGTGGCCAGAGCATTCTCACCGACTGGTGGGTTTGTTTGACAAGGCGTTCGTGCCAGAAGTGTCCCGCATACTGCAAGTACAAGAGCATTACTTGGAGGAGTTGCACGAGCAAAGCTGTGACGTTGAACTCCTGCGACACTACTCAAAGGACCCACCTCGCAAGCGGGACTTTTACGTCTTGCGGGATGCCTACGCTGTCTCAGCTCTGCTGCGTGGTGTGTACCACGAGCTCGTTGCGCGGAAGGACGGGCTTGTGGTCATGCATCACCCTATGCGTAACAGCTTCCTGCGCGTCGGGAAGCCAGAGACGGTGGTCCCAGTCAACACTGCCCAGTACCTGGCCAGGATAGTGCTACGGGGAGCCTTTGCTGAAAAGACACTGCCGAAGAGGATCTCGTGCTACATGGAGAACGTGCGCCGTGTGAGAGGGGAGTTGCTTCAGGGCGCCTTTGATCTGGATGCGACTCAATACCACCAAGTAGCGGTCGAGAAAGCGGCTAGGGCTGCCAAGCAAGCGCGTATTCGTACACATTCGCGACGATTAGAGGAAATCATACAGGTCGCGGTGGCTTCTGGCGCAGGGATTCTGACAGCGTTTTGCATTACAGGTTGCCCAGCGCTTGCTGTGGTCGCGGGCACGTATTTGGTGGAAAGACGACGGCGAGTTGGTGCGGCCATTGCGTCGGCGGTGGTGGATACGAAGCGGCGATATCAGGATCTGGCCGAGGTCGGCTCGGGACGCGTCGAGCGAGTGTGGACAAGGTAGCGCCTGCCTCCTGGCCTTGAGACACGTGGCTTGACGGCGTGCGGCACAGGGGGCGAGACTTGCCAGGCACTGGGAGCGCCAAGCCGTGTGGCGGAATGACTGCTGTCCCTCCTTCGCCATCCGCCTTCGCCGAGGCTTCGGCGGACAGGGGGCTTCGGAGGGCAAGCTGCTGCCTGCTGCCTGCTGACTACTGCCTGCCCTTCGGTTCCAGCAGCGCCAGGGCCCCCTTTGCCAGGTTTGCGGCCCGTGCGGCGGTGTGCTCGGCCGGGATCTCGCGGTAGATGTCCGTGATGTCGCCGGCGGTGTCGCGCAGCCGGACGCAGAATTCCCGCGCCGTCAGCCGATCGCCTTCCTCCAGACCCAGCCGCGACGCCCAGCGGCCGTCTATCAGGAGATTCCATTCCCTCTTCGAGGCGGGGGCGTCCGGGCGGAACGACGTGTCAATCGTATCGTCGCAGAAGCCGCCGATGTTGTGCGCACATGGCTCGCAGATGTCGTCGGCACCGAAGTCCATTTCGAGGAGGACGTCGGGATCGGCTGCGACCATGGCGGCAACCGTGTGCACGGCGTGCCCATGTGGGTGCGGCTCGAAGTGCTTCCTTCCCGCACCGAAGGCGGTGACGATGTCAACGAAGTGATGCGGCTTGATGCGGATCAGACCTGGCATGATTTGTCCACCTCCTGAACTAAGAGAGATGATGCGTAGCGCGGCCGGCCGGGGCGCGTCTGGCCGCGCGGGTTCTCACATCAGCTCCGCGTCCGGACG
>DAOVRD010000399.1 GCA_030628375.1 Planctomycetota bacterium | reverse complement strand
GATCTCCGCCCCGTTCGTGAGCCGGAAACGGATCTCCGCCACGTCCCTGCCGGCCTCCCCGGCCTGGAGGGACGCAAGTATCTGTTGCTTCATGAACCCGTTCAACTCGTGCAAGAGCGCAGACGAGTCCACCTCGATGAGGAGCCGCCCCTCATCGAAGGCGCAAATGCGCGTGCGGGCCGCGATTCCGTCGCCTACCAGCTCAGCCCACGCGTCGACCAGCGGCCCGTACTTCTTTTTCTGCTCGAACCTCTTCTGACGCATCAGCGTGCGGAGGACGTCTCCAAGGGGGCGCGCCCTATCGTCGCCCCGTCCCCAAGCCCCTGCGATCATAGCTCGCCTTCTTCTCGGATAACCGGGCTGATTACGTAGGTGTAGTCCAGGCCGCTTTTCAAAACGCACGGCGACCGGCGGTCCGTGAAGCGCATCTTTACGGTGTCCCGGTCAACCGTGGTCAGCATGTCCTCAACGAACTCGGGGTTGAACGAAATCTGTGCCTCGGGGCCGGCGTAGTCCACAGGCATACGCACCTCCGCCCGCCCAACGTCCGGTGACTCCGCCGTGATGGACAGCTCTCCCTCGGAGAAGCGGAAGTCCACCACCCGTGTCTGCTCGGTCGTCAGGAAGCTGGCCCTGCGGACGGCGTTCAGGAGCGCCTTGACGGGCAGGTCCACCTTGATCTTGCTGTCCGTGGGAACGACTTCGCGATAGTTCGGGAATTGGCCCTCTACAAGCTGGCACACGAGCCGGCCCGCGTCGTTCTGCGCGAAAAGCTGCTTCTCCGTCGCGGCGAACCGCACCGGCTCCTCGCCGTAGTCCGCCAGCCTGGCAAGCTGCTCGACTCCCTTTGCGAGGACGATGAACTCCGCCTGCACGTTGCCGGGGTTGCTTACCTTCTTCTTGACGTGCGCCAGCCGTGCTCCGTCTGCCGCTACCAGCTCGATCGTGCCTTCTTTGCCGATCGCGAACAGCACACCGTTCAACGCATAGCGACCTTTGTCTTGCGCAGCAGCGAAGGCGGTTCTGCGGATCATGTACCTGAGCACCTCACCGTCAATCTCTACGGCTCCGTCCACTTCCAACTCCGGGATGTCGGGAAAGTCGGCCGGATCCTCGCCCAGGATGCGGAAGCTGCTATCCCCCGTTTCGATGATGGCTGTGCCGTCTTGCTCCCGAACTGCAACCCGCTCGTCCGGAGTCGCCCCCAGTATGGGAGCCACGCGCGCGTGGGGCAACAAGGCGATGCCTTCTTCCTCCACCTCGACGTCCGTGACCTTCAGCATGAGACCCACTTCGAGGTCCGTAGCCGATAGGCGCAGGACATCCTTGGCCGCTTCCAGTTTGACGTTGCGGTAGATGGGCTGCTGAAGGCTTGAGCCGACGACGCCCCCCAGACGCTGAAAGCCGTGGTACAGAGCTTCCCGGTTCGCTACGAACTTCATGAGGTCCTCCGGATCAATGTGCCTGCGTGGAGACGGTGTGTATGTATGTTTACTGTGTTATCTTCTATTCTTAAAGAACCATAACACTTCCAATGGTGCGGAAACTGCGCAACGGCCCGCATTGCGTGTCATAACCCCCTTGCGCGAGTTCAGCTTGGAGCACTTCAGCCTTGTTCATAAGCAAGACGAGCAACTGATCACAGCCTGTGTGATTCTGTAGAGCATTGCTGTCGAGTCGCCCGAGGCAAACGGAAAGCAGAGCACGTGAACATGTTTCATGCGCGTTTTCGGCCGCTTTTGAACAGCCAGTTAGCTACCAAGTGGCCGGTTTTCGGCAGGTCCAAAAGCCCATAAATGGGCACTACCCAGGACCCCACATTCCCGCCGCCTCCAGTAAGGTCTCATTATACCCCCGGGGTGCCTGTGGAGTCAAAGGACTCGACCCTGAAGGACGCCTTCTCAGGGCCAAATGAGGCCGAAATTCGGCGTTTTGGGACTTTTCGCACGGGAGGGCTCGCACGGGCCGTGAAAGGACGCAGTCAAGGGGCTCAGGTGGGGGCCTGTACGCGGAACGTGGCGCGTGCACAGCGAGCCCGGAGCGCAGCGGCATTAGGCGGGCATTACGGTCGAGCGGTTCCCTTCACGACGACGCGATCCGAGGGACGGTGCCCTGGTTCTCGAACGGGTAGAATAGCAGGCCGGAGTCTATCTTCGGGTAGAAATACGTGGACTTGGACGGCATCCTTCGGCCCATCCTCGCGAGCTTCTCGACAGTAGCGGGCTCGATGGCTGGCAGGAGGAACCCGGCGTCGAACCCTCCGCGCGCCACCGCCCAGCGCACCTCTTCCGCATTCTGAGAGTACACCAGGCGGGGGTCTGCGGCCTCCCCCTCCATCGCGATCCCGAAGTGCGGCTCAAGGATGCCGCAGTGCAGTCTGGTGACGGCCAGGCGCTGCCACTCGCGCGGGCCCTCGGGCAGGACATCCTCCAGGTCGCCGCCCGCCTTGGGTGCAAACAGGAAGAGACGGTCCCCGGGCAGGCAGCACCCGATCCCGTCTCCCGCCTCCGGCCAGGCGGCTGCGAGTCGCCCTGGCCCGCGCCGCCCCGCTGGTGCGATCTCTCTTATGTCGAAGCGACGGCCTACCGCCTGGAGAAGCGCGTCGGGGTCGAAGTCCGCGTCAGCCTTCACCAGGCGGTGAGAAGGGAGTGTCTTGAGACCGGCATTCTTGATGGAGACGCAGAAGATCGGAATGAAGTCCTCCGGTGCGCTGCCCGGAGGGCCGGGCCTTGAGCGGAACTCGTCGCGGTAACGCAGGGCGGTCTCGTAGCGGTGGTGGCCGTCGGCGATGCACAGAGTCTCGCTGCGCAGCGCCGACGCGAGCGGGGCTATTCTGTCGGGGTCGGTCACTCGCCACAGCCTGCAACCGGTGCCGTTGCCGCGCTCGAACTCGTAGATCGGCGGGCCCGCCGGTGTCTGTTCCAGCAGGGAGTCCACACGCGCTTCCGGGTCGGAAAAGACGCCGAACACGAGGCTGAGACTCGCTCCACAGGCCCTGAAGAGGCGCAGCCTGTCGGCCCT
>DAOVRD010000093.1 GCA_030628375.1 Planctomycetota bacterium | reverse complement strand
TCAGATGCGCAAGTCCGGCGTCCGTGATCTCCCAGCACCAACTGAGATTCAGTACCTGCAGCTGGCCCAGGCCCTGCAGGGGCGCCAGCCCGGCGTCCGTGATGGTGCAACCACCAGCGAGATGCAGTACCTGCAGCTGGCCCAGGCCCTTCAGATGCGCCAGCCCGGCGCCCGTGATGGCGCACAAACTGAGATCCAGTTCCCGCAGCTGCCGCAGACCCTCCAGATGTGCCAGCCCGGCGTCCGTGATGTTCTCGCAACCACAGAGAGCCAGTACCTGCAACTGGCCCAGGTCCTTCAGATGCGCCAGCCCGGCGTCCGTGATGTTCTCGCAACCACTGAGATCCAGTGCCTGCAGCTGGCCCAGCTCCTTCAGATGTGCCAGCCCGGCGCCCGTGATCCTGCAATAACTGAGAGCCAGTGCCTGCAGCTGGCCCAGGTCTCCCAGATGCGCCAGCCCGGCATCCGTGATGTTGCGACCAGCGAGAGCGAGTTCCCGCAGCTGATGCAGGTCCTTCAGACGTGCTAGCCCCGCATCCGTGATCTTCGGGCACCAAGTGAGATCCAGTTCGCGCAGCTGGCCCAGGCCCTTCAGATGCGCCAGGACGCGGTCGGTGATGTCAGGCCCGGACAGCCTCAGGCCAGGGACCTTTGCCCGCCTCAACTCACGCACCAGGCGCCCCCACGTCCATAGGGGTTCCAACGCGTGTATGTGGACGCGCCACGCGTAGCAGCGCGGGATTGACACGGCTCGCCCGCCGGGCCCAACTGGGCGTACCACCTCCCACTCGGCCTCCGCCGTCTTGCGCACGCTGACCGCGCAGGAGTGAGGGAACACGAACTCTCGCGGGCCATAAACGGTTGACCGCCCCTCACCGGCGTTCTCTGGCGCGCTCTCGGCCGCCCCGAGGACGGCTGGCAGGAGAGTGGCCAGAAGGGCTGCTGCGGCAAACAGCGTCATAGCCGCAGTGGTCCGCCTTTGTCGTGCGGGATGCATCGCGTACCCCCTTCCGATTGCATATCTTCCCAACGCCCGTTTGCGTGACACATGCTGTGTGCACTAGATTGTACGTTGAGGTGTTCCTTTCCTCAAGCCGGGATCTGCCTGACTCGTCCCCAGTTTCATAGGACCTCCAGGGCGACACTGAGCCGGAAGCGCATCGTTTCTACGGAGTAAACCGACGACTGCCGACCGCGGCGGGGTCATTGTTCTCCGAGCTGGCTGGCGACCTCGCCTGCGAGTGCGTAGAGCTGCTCGGTGCGGAGCTGCCAACCGGAACTGAGGAACCAGTGGCTTCCGCCGTTGTTGGGCATCCCCCGCCACGCCGCCGCCAGGTAGCGGGGCCCCCACTTTGCTCCCGGGTGATCGTAGAAGAGTTGCAAGTCGCTCAGGCTCAGCCACATCAGCATGTGGCGGTTGTGGAGGTAGTCCTCGCAGCGACGGGCCAGGTCGGCGGGGATCGGGAGGTCGGTGAGGTCCCGCTCCGCGGCTGCGGGGCCTTCGGCAAGCGTCTGGCCCGGTGCGACGTGTTCGCGGTGCACTTCCTTCCCGTTGACGTAAACGATCAGACCGCCTCGATAGGCGACCGAGAGCGAGAGCCCCCTGACGGCGAGGGGGTCGGTGACGGTGAACTTGCCGCGCAGGCAGAGCTTTGAGACAAGGGCCGATTTCACGGCCAAAGGCGCCGGGCCGCGGTCCCAGAAGCCGTCATCGAAGTCCGGGTCCATCCAATCCTGGGGCGGCCCGGGGGTCTTGTAGTTCAGCCAGACGTGCCTGAGTTCAACGGTCTCGCCCGAGACCAGCACGGGAGGTCCGAGGGTGCAGTGGAAACGCCAGATTCCATAGGTGTTCAGGACGATGGTGCTGCCGGCCTGGGCCTGGGGAGCGGCTTCGCGCGGCTCGGCCGCTGACGCATTTGCGTTGACGGCGATGACGGCCGTCAGGATCGAGAGGACCATGATTGTCACCGACTGGCTTGCTGCCCGCGTGTTTGGCTGCACGGCTGCCTCCACAATAGAACGCTTCGATGCGAGCTGTCCCGAATCTGGTTCTTGAGTCTGGGCAGACCATACCCAATTCGCCAGTTCTTTGGGCTTCCGACCGGCCGCTAGCGTCTGCGGCGCGCGGCCGGCCTGGCCCTTGCGCTTCCCCGGGTCCCCCGGAGCAGCTACCACTCTGGCGTCGGCGGGACGTCAACATCGGGTAATTGTGTATGTCCGCGTCGCTCTGCCCAAATCTGCCGGTAAGGCTTTCCCTGAAAATACTCAAGGATCAGTTCGTTCCCACGGAACCACGCCGTACATAGGTCCGGCACGCTGTCAGTCGGGATAGGACCGTCAAATCGAAAGACTTTGTACTTCGGCAATCTAACAGCTTGGGGGATATAGCGGTTCCTTTTCTCACTCCAGCCCAGACGGTAGTAGCACGGGCACGCGATCTTGACCGCACCATCCAAATGGCAGAAAGACTTACTTCCTAGATCATACATGGCATGAACGCACCGAGTGGCCACGCGGCCGCCGAACCACGAACATGTCTGCGTAGGCGGTACCACCTCGTCGATCTGTAGGTGCCTGTAAATGCCGTCTTTCCGCCAGTGAACGGAAAGGGCACCCCACCCACGATGCAGCAATACCCCGGGCCATGTTCGCACAAGCCATGTATCGCCCGGGGCTGATACTGGATCAGCCAGATCAAGGCTCCCCCAGTCCGGCCCCCACCACCTATCAAACTCCAGTATCGGCCTGGGAGGGTGGCCTTCCGGGAGAACGCGACTGTGGTCGATTCCTATCGCAAATGCTACCTCGGGGTGCTCTTTGGCGAATGCACGCAGCACTCCAACGGTATCATGAAGAATGTTCCCAGCGAAACCCCGCCGCAGAAGCGGGTCGTAGTAGTAGTATTTCCCCCGCCACTTGACGAACCATTCCAACTCCAGGCCTTCGGTGCGTGCGTCCACCAGGCCCTCGTCTGTGAGTGAACCCTTGATAGTGTGATCCCGGGCTATCGGCCGGCTTTGGCCGAGCCAATTGTCATTAAGGCGCAACTGAAGGTCATCATATTGCACACTGAACTCCTCATACAGCAATGCGAAGGACAGTTGCTCACGCAGATTCTCTGGATTCGCAAGGTCAGGTTGGCTGTAAGACAGAAGCCATTTCCGCGATTCCTTCTGTAATTCGTCGTGAACCGTCGCCTCGTCCAACGCGGATACATTCTCCAGCACGCGGGTCCTGGCCATGGTGAAGCCGTCAAGCCCGACGAGTTCGGGCAATGTGCTGCTGGTGTCGCCCGTGTGGTAGCTGGGGAAGCTCCAGAGGGGGGCAATGTCAACGTCACGGCAGTAAGTGACCGCTGTACTCAGCAAACGGCGGCATTCATCATCAACGATACTCGGGCTCAACGTCCGACCCCTCAGAATGCTGCCGAACAGCCGCAAGGGCGCTCGGGCCTGCGGGAACCACATGTGACAAGCCACATGGTGATCCTATCAGCTTCACCACGGCACAGCAACGGATTCATCGGTTGAGCCGTCCCCGCCCTGTTGACAAGCTTGTTGCGGGCACGAAGAAGGAGGATCGTGAGGCTGTGAACCACCACGCCCAGTTCCCTTCCCTGTCACAGAAGAGCCCAAAGACGCTCAGAACCCCCCACCGGAGGGCCGGGCCACTTGTGGGCGTCGGCGGACAGGACCTCCCTCTGCTACTGCCCTTGCAGTACCTTCACTACCTGACCGGCCAGCGTGAAAAGCTCCGCCGTCCGTTCTTGGTGCCCCGAACTAAGGAGCCAGTTGTGCCCCGTCACGTTCGGATTGTTTCTCCAACTGCGTGCCAGGCAGTAGGTTTCCCATGATTTCTCGCTCCCGGGCCGTGTGTGGTAGAACTGCAGGTTACTCAGGCTTAGCCACAGCATCATGTGCCGCGCGTGCAGGTGCTCCGCGCACCGCCTGGCCAGATCCGTCCCCAGTTGCGCCTTGAGTTCCTCGTCCATCAGTGCCCGCTCGATGGTGATGATGGCTTCGCACTCCTGCACGCCTTCCCGCAGCGCTTCCATCTGGTTCGTGGCCACCGCGCCGCTCGGCCCCGGGGCCATGAGGGCTTCGGGAATGACGAGGTTGCGCCAACTGCTTTCCGGGTAGCGCTCGTACGACCTTGCCGCACGCCTTCCTCTGTTGTCCCTTATCACCTTCCAGTACTCCGCGCCCAACCGTCCGGGACCCCGCTGGGCCCCCGTGATGCACACCTCTGCCTGGCGCCGCCACCGCGTGCACGGATGCTTCTCCCGGCTGAACCGGTCGAACTGCGACCAGAGCACGTCCCGGTTCCAGCCGTGGAAGCTTTCCACGATTCCCTTGCCCCTGCCGTGGGTGTTCGCCCCGTCGTCGGAGAACCTCACGTTCCATACCACGGCCTGGTAAGCGATTGGGGCTATTCCGTACATCAGCGCGCCTTCGGCAGGCCCCCCGTGCGAATGCATCGCCCAGGGCATCCCACCCGTCATGTCATGGAAGAACTGCACCTCCTGCTTGGTGGCCCACGTGTCATGGAAGAGTCCCAGCGCCGCAGTCTCCTCCGCCCCGCGATTCCTGAGCCGTGCGCGAAGCTCATCGAACAACGGCTGCCAGAGCGGCCTGCTCGCCTCTTCGGCCAGGTGCGACGGCAGGATCACGTTCTCCCTGGTGGCATTCCCGTCCACCCCGGCCCTCACCACGGTCACCATCGGGCCGGTCCCGTACTCTCCACCGATCTTGTCCAGGTGCTCGAGATGAGACCTCACCCGGAATGCGATCCCGTGCGGGTCCTCTCGCGCAGACTTCGGCAGCATGTACACGTCCCAGACCAGGAACACGACCAACTTCGGTTTGCCCATGTTCTCCGTCGCGACGTCGAGGTAGCGGTCCATGACGGAGAAGTCGTACGTGTAGCCGTCGCCCTTCTCGATCCAGCGAACCATGGATTCCTCGTTGCCGAGGTTCGTGTGCGCAATCAGGGGGATGTAGACCGTCCGGCTGCCCGTCTCGCCTATGAGCTTGAACGAGTCCGCTATCATCTCGAAGTGCTCGTCCGACCACAGCGGCACGCCGTATTCCAGGGCCAGCGTGTCCGGACACTGGATCATGTCCACCCAGGTGCGGAAGTCCTGCGTGTCCGGAAGGGTCCAGTCGGCAACGCGCACTTCCACGGGCACCTTCACCGGCGTCTCGCCCTGGGCCTCAATACTCACGAACCCCGTGTAAGTCCCCGCCCTGACGTTTGCCGGCACCTTCACCGTCACCCAGACTGGCACGACGGCCCCGGGCACGGGCGTCACCGTTTCAGGCAGTGCCGGGTCGCGGTACCACGCGGTCGCCAGGGGGATCACCCCGACCTCCTCGGGCGGCTCCGGCGACAGCGCGTTGAACTGGACCGTCCTGTACCGAATGTAGGGGTGCAACTGGTTCAGCCTGGTCACTTCCCTCGGCCGCTGCTCGCCCCATTCCATGCCGTATCGAATCCGCACCGCCTCCGCCTGTATGCGTCCCCCCTCCCCCGCCAAATCGCTCGCTGTCGCCTTCAGCCCGCGAATCGGTTTCGGGGATCCCACGACCACCTTGCCCGAGAACGTCCCGTTTCGCGTCGCAACGATTGTCACAGGGCGCAGCGGCTCCGCGCGGTCCCCGAAGTCGAGGTTCATGTCCGCCGCCAGGGGGTCCGCCGGCCACGCCTGCAACCCCTCCGGTCGCACCGTGTTGGGCACCAGCCCCGCCTGCCCCGATGCCTTGAGCCTGACTTGTTTGACCTCGCAGGTGTTGACGTTGTAGACGTCCTCTCCAGTCTCCACTCCCTCTTTGGGATACGGAGCACGCACGATCTCCAACCCGATGACGTTCATGCCCCTTCTGAGGGCGCCTGCCGGGATTTCGCAAGCGCCGACCTTCCGCTCCTCGCCCCCAGGCCCATCGGCAAGTTGCCGCCCCACGCCAATGTGCTCCCGGTGCACCTCCTTGCCGTTCACGTACACGATGATGCCGCCATTGTACGTAGCCGAGAGCTGCAGTTCCTTGACCAGTGCAGGGTCCGTCACGGTGAACTTGCCCCGTAGACACGCTTTGGAGACAAGGGCCGTCTTGGGGACAAGCGTCAGGGGCCCACGGTGCCAGAAGCGGTCGTCATAATCCGGCTTCATCCAGTCGGGCGCCGCCGCCGGCGTCTGGTAAGACATCCACCTGCAACTGAGCGGAACCTTCTCCCCGGTCTCCGATACCGGCGGCGCAAGCTGGCAGTGCATCCTCCAAACGCTCAGAGTATCCAGGACGATGGTGGGCGTGGCTTGGCCCTGCTCGGCAGTGGACGCATTTGCGTTGACGGCGATGACGGCCGTCAGGAGGATGACGGCCGCCAGGAGTGAGAGGACCATGATGGCCACCGATTTGCTTGCTGCCCGCGTGTTTGGCTGCACGGCCGCCTCCGCAACAGAACGCTCCGATGCAAGCTGCGCCGGATCTGGATGTTGAGTGTTGGGACATCATACCCAATTCGCCGGCTCCCTGCGCGTCCGGCCCGCCCACTGCTGCACCGAGCGCGCGGACGCCCGGCCCGGCAGTTCCGAGCTGTTGTCGGTATCAGATTCTTGGAAGGCCAAAATCGGAATTCCTGCCTATTGTGGAATTGCTGTTTATGGGGTAAAATACAGTGTTCCATATATCTGGCGTGGCGACGGAAAGGTTTGGGAAACAGGGGTCCGCGCTGGCGATCGTCTTGGAACGATCGAGGTGTTGGCCCAGCCGCGGATTCGCTGACTTCCCGCATTGGAGAGACTGTACCGGGAAGGGGTGCCACATGAAGTCCTTGCGAGATGTACTGGGGGAAACCAGCCGGGCTAACACACGCCGCAAGTCCCTGAACCTTGAGGCCCTTGAGCCCAGGATACTGCTGAGTGCGACTATCAAAGATGTCTACTCGGAACAAGGCGCTTTTGAGTTCATCGTGGGCGATGAGATCCCTGCCGTGCAGAACACGTATTCCGCGGATGTGGAAGGTGCGCCCACTCGCGTTCAATTCGAGTTGGGTGGAATCTGTGTAATTGACGACGATCCATCGGATGGCTGGTCTGCTTCTCTTGACATGTCGTCTATGCCCCCTGACGCGGATCTCATTGTAACGGCCTATGAGAACGAATCGGTTCTGGACATGTACACACAAGCCGTCACCGGACTGGCGGTACCAGACTGGATGTTGCAAGAGAACGTGGAGTATTCAACAAGATACGACCCGAATACTGGTTACACCTTTGATGTCTTCGTTACGGACCTTGACTACGGGTTCTACACCCCGTCGGATTGGACATGGACTCCTTCTTGTTTCGACCAGAGCCATACGCTCGTCGACCTGTCGGACCTCCGGACAGGTTTTGAGACTGGGTGGTTGTTTTCGATCAACTACTCGAATATCGGCGTAGTGTCGACAGGCAACCTCGGCTACGCACTGCGTGCTGAAGTTCTGGATTACTCCGTCCTAGACATCACGTTGCCCACAGGGATCTCAAGTAGTTTTGCCACGGGACTCATCCGCGGCTCTTATGAGGTGAGCTTCGCGCCGAGTTTCGACCAGAACCTGGAGTGGGTTGACCTTTCCGGCAGCGTATGGCTTGATCTCGATGTGTCCGGGAGCGTTCCGTTTGGGCCGTGGCCAGCGGTTGGCGTTCCCGCGGTTGGAAGCCTGGACTTCGGCTTGAGGGGAAGTGTGGACGTTGGCTTTGAGGGCAACGCTACGGCTGCCATCGATGGCCAGGGGAATGTGGGAATAGAAAGCGCGTCGTTTGCACCGCACGTCTCCGTGGGACTTGAAGGATTCGGCGAACTTAACATCCTGTCAGGCGCTCTCAAGGGCGGCGCCAGGGTTACTGGAACCTTGACGCAGAACTTCGAAGCGGAGTACGCAAGCGGTCTATGGTCTTACAGCGCCCCTGGGGGGTTAGATGTGGCGGGCACCTTGTATTACAGCTACCTGTGGGGACTGGGTGGAGACGAGTTCGACATCTTCGACTGGGAAGTAACATCATGGGATTTTGTGCAAGGACAGGGCTCAGGATCGCAACAGGACACCGACCCATACACGTCGCCAGATGTCACGTTCAATTGGGGTTTCTCGGACGATCCGAACGACCCGCTCCAGAGAAGTAGCACATTGGTTGCCGTTGCGACGGCAGAGGATCCTGCTGGTGTACGCGCGAACGGGTATGAGTTTACCACGTGGCGAAGAGCAGGCAGTGATTGGACGCAGAGGACAAACTGGGGGCCTTGTGACGGTACGGACACGCTGGGTAGCTTTGCTGATGGGATCTATGCCATTCAAGCAACTGCGGTAGCGAACGACGGCCGTCTCGGCTATTCGGACCTCGGCTATTTCGAGGTAGACGACGCACCAGATCCCGGGAGCGCCTTAGTCATGGATGCGGGTATGACGTGGGACGACCGCCGTGGTGATGGCGACAGCGCCCCCGAACCCGGTGAGTATGGTGAGCTGCGTATTGGGCTGCGGAATGCCGGCAGCGAACAGGTCTGGAGCATCGAAGGTACGCTTGCAACATCATTCTCCGGCGTGGCCATTACGGACGACTTCGTCGACTACGGCACAATCAACGCGGGTGGGATCTCGTGGGGTGGCGGTATTTTCGACATGCTCTTGGATTTCTCGTCAGCCCAGACCGTGTCGTTCTCCTTGCATGTGACGTATAAGGTGGGTGACAGGGATTACTACCAGGATTGGCACTTCGAAGAGACTTTCGACTACGTTGAGCCGGCATTCGTGGTTGACCACGTTGTCATCGATGACTCGGACGGTGGTGACGGGGACGGCGTCCTCCAGAGCGGCGAGTGGGCTCGATACAACGTGTATCTGCAAAACAACGGAACCGCAGATGCTCACAATGTGTGGGTCGAGGTCATCGATCTAGCCTTGTGGGACGGCATAGACCTTGACGACGGGGAGGGATACCCTGACCTGTCAGCAGGTGGGCCAGCCCATCCGCCATCGGATGCGGATGGCTTCAAGGTCCGCCGGATTCCCTACAGCTATGCCGGACCCGTCTACGCTGACATACAGGTCCAATACGGCAAGTATGGCACGATTAAGACGATTCATGATTATCCGCTGTTCGACGTTCAGCCGAGGGCGTGGCTGATGGTGGGTAGGACGGAGTATGACTTCGGCGTGAAGGGTACGGACGAGTATGTGGAGCTACAGGTAGATATCCACAATGTCGGGACGGCAGCACTGAATGTGACTGGCATAACGCCATCACATGCCGGCCTCACCTGGACCCCGCCGGATCCCTTTCCGTGGTCCATTGCCGCAGGCGGAAGCGAACCGATAAACATCATATTGGACACTTCTGGCCTGCAAGGAGTAATCGATCCTCGTAGCGTGGTTGTGAGTTCCGACAGCCGCGTTCTCGACGACACCATCGTGATCACAGGGCTTGTGAGCGACGACTGGCCCACTTACTGCGTGCCTGACGCATCGCCAGACGAGTACCTTGATGTGAGTGGAAACATCATAGTCTGGTCCCAGGATAAGACGGGAGACCGGGATATTTTCGCTTACGACCTGGCCATGGGCACTGAATATCCGATCTGCGTTGCTGCTGGCGCTCAGTTAGATGTGAGGATTAGCGGGGACCTTGTGGCATGGGAGGACTACCGGAACTCCGACGGCGGGGCGCCAAATGGTGACATATACGCATTGGATCTGTCGACGGGGTCGGAAATCACAGTCAGCGATGACGCAGCAGACGAAGAGCTTGTGGGCGTGTACGGCGATTGGGTTGCCTTCACGCGTGTTTACTACGAGTACACTGAGTGCCACAATGGACGCGATCCAACCAACCTGTACCTTTACAATGTGCAAACCCAAGAGACAATTCCGGTAACGTCATTTGCTCACAATGATCATAATCCTCTTGGGCAGATCGACCTCCACAATTATGATTTTGGTGGGGGCGTGCTTACCTGGCAGCAGTACGAGCAAGTGTGGTCGTCGGAGTACAGTTGTTGGGAGGTCAGTGTCAATCCCAAGGTAATGAAGCTGGAAGTCGGAGTGGACCCTTCGCCGGTCCAAGTACGCTCGGGGTGGGTGCAGTGCGACTGCGGGCCTGTTGCCAACGATGGCATGATTGCGTGGTCTTGCGAGGTGGCTGGACGGGCCCAGATATTCACCTGGCCGCCTGAGCAGCAGCAGACGGAGGAAACGGAAGGGGAGTATGAGCACGGAACTAGCAATCTCGCCTTGGGCGGTGGACTGCTAGCGTACAACAGGCCAGGCGAACCAGGGGTCTTTGTGAGAGAGATCGGCGATTTGCATGGCAACACGCAGCTGTATCTTTTCCGTACGCACGCCATGGGTGGCTCTCTGCGCATGGATGGGAACCTTGCAGTGTGGACCGGGGGCGGTGAGTTGCATTACGCGTTTCTCGGCGAGGCGGACCTATCGGTGAGTTCCGCGGATATCCTTTTCAGCGACAGCAGCCCGAATGAAGGCCAGACTATCGACGTGGAGGTCATGGTACATAACGTTCATCCGGAGGCGACGACGGAAGACGCCATCCTGCGGCTGTACGACGGGGACCCTGATGCTGGCGGAACGGAGTTTGACCCCGAGCAGTCCGTTGTCCTTTCCGCTGGGTTTCCTGCTCGTAGTAGTGAACTGTTCACGTTCACCGACGTACCGGTGGGAATCGAGGGAACACACCAAATCTATGGCGTCCTCATCGCGCCCGAGGGCGACAATCCCGCGAATAACAAAGCGTCCAGGACGTTAGACGTCCAGGATTCAGACACGGACGGCCCGATTATCTCCAATGTGCAGGTATCGGACTATGAAGGTGATGGCGACGGTATCGTCGGTGCCGACGAGCAAATCCGCATATCTTGGTCGCTGACAGATCCTGCCGGGATCGGTTCGACCGACCTTTTCATTGACGGTTCTCCCGAGGTGTTAGACGGCGACTACTTCGCTATCCTTGGCCCACTGGGAGTGGGCGAACACACATTTGTCATCAGTGCAACAGACGATGACAACACCCCAGAATCCTCGCAGCGCAGCAGCACTTTCGAGGTCGTGCCCGCTGAGGAGATCACGATTCTTCACGACGGAGTGCCTCTTGCTGATGGGGTCAGCGTAATTGACCTTAGCACGGTCAAGCAAGGAAGCGACGTAAGCGACGTGTTGATAGTGCGTAATGATGGCGAGCAGACACTGACTTTGGGTCTGCCTATTGATCTGACTCCCATCACCTCTCCGCCGGACATGGGCGTAACTGGCCCCGCTTTGACTGGCGTGCCCGCTGGGGGAACGACGCACTTCACAATCAGCGTCGACACCGGCGTTCTTGGGGATTTCGATTGGCTGCTCGCCCTGGAGAACAGCGACGCCGACGAGAACCCGTTCGAGTTCCGTGTGATGGGTACTGTCGTTGAGTACCCCAGCGTCAGCGTTGATCTCCAGGCTTCGAGCGACACGGGCCTCTACGACGACGACAACGTCACGAGCGACAACACGCCGACATACGATGTCGAGGTGAACATGGCCGGCATCGTCGAGATTGATTGGGATGGCGACGGCAGTGTGGACCTGACGGACGTAGTGGGTGCAGCAGGGACATATCAGTATACGCCGGGTTCTTCCCTGCTTGACGGTTACTATCCGGTTGAAGTGACCTTCACCGACGCAGATCAGGATCAGGATACTGATGGCGAGCCCACCACGATAGACAGGCAAGCGCCGGACCCGCCCGATGCGCCTGACCTGCAGGCCGCCAGCGACAGCGGCGTAAGTAACAGCGACAACGTGACCAATCACACGACCCCAAGACTGAATTTGAGTGGCTTTGGTGACTACTACCGGCTGTATCGCGATGGTCAGCTCATCTCAGTGCCGCCGATTCTTGGGGACGACGGTAACGTCTACGCTGCTGCTGACCCGGGTCTCGTAGCGCATTGGAAGTTCGACGAGGGCAGCGGCACATTAGTGGCGGACAGCTCCGGGAACGGGCATGATGGAACTATACATGGGCCAACATGGCAAACCGATGTTGCGCCAGTGAACGGGGGAAGCCATGCCCTCCTATTTGACGGAGCCGACGACTATGTGGAGGTCCCCGATAATGGTTCCCTGAGCGGGATGGCCAGTCTAAGTGTAAGCTGCTGGTTCAACGCACGCTCATTTGATCCGAATCCGGGGGAGCCCTGCTACCTTGTCAGCAAAGACTATCAAGGTGACGGGGACAATGTCACTGACAGCTATGCGTTGTCGCTGGCCGCAGTACCTGGTGGTGGTATCCAGGTGGCGGCTGAGATCTGGAGCGGCAGCGGTTGGGGTGGAGGGACGAACGCTCAGGCGATCGCAGTCAAACCGTTGCAGGTTGATTGCTGGTATCACGTGGCTATGACTTATGACAGCAGCACGCTTCGCCTTTATCTTGATGGCGAGCAGATTGCCAGCGTTGCCTACGACAAGACTCTGAATGCCAATACGTCGGTACCTCTAAGGATAGGTGAGTGCAGCGGACCAAGGAGTCGGTACTTCGATGGCTTGATCGATGAGGTCGAGGTGTGGGGCGGTGTGCCGCCGGCCCCGGCTGGGCCGTATGTCTATGTCCTGTACGCCGTGGACGTGGCGGGGAACGTGTCTCCCGGCTCGGACCCGCTCCTGGTGACTGTGGACACGCAGCTGCCCGCAGCTCCCCCTGCGCCGGAACTCATATCAAGTGGCAGAACACCGGAGTTCGAAGTGACCGTGCCGTCAGGGCACTACTTCCGGCTCTACCGCGACGGAGAACTGGTCTCAGAAGCGCCCTTTGAGGGGGACGACGGCGGGATCTACAAGGCGGGAAGCATCGAGGAACTGAGCTTTCAGGCAGAGGGAACGTACACCTTCACGGCCACCGTAGTTGACACGTCTGGCAATGAGTCCGATCCGTCTGATTCCTTGGAAGTTCAGATACCCCCATATGAGATAGTCGACTCTCACGAGTATGCGGACGGCGTCATCATCACCCTATATGACATCGAGCCCGATACATACGTCAGCGACCCCGAGATCGCCTGGGACCGCAGCGAGTATCAACGAGGCGTAACGGATGTCCTCGTCAACCCGGGACGGATCGGCGACAGGATAATCAGCTCTATCACTTTGTATGGAAACGGCAGCGAGACGACGGACCTGGGGATTGTCGTTGAGGGCAACGTTGGACTGCTGAGTCTGGTGGACAAGCGCACGGTCGCACAG